>JAOZPA010000150.1 GCA_029932985.1 Campylobacterales bacterium | reverse complement strand
CTGTTAGTAATTCAAATTTTGGAAAAATATCTGATGTTATTTTTGCGATATCTTCAAGATATAATTCCGTTTCTGATTGAAAATTTTTAGAAAAATTATAATCAAAAGTTGTTTTACAGTATTTGTCAGAGTCATTTGAAAAAACAGAAGTAAATCCTGATTCTTCAAAACCAAGTTTTATTCCACCTATTCCAGCAAATAAATCAACAAAATTCATCTGAATTTTTCCTCCTTTTTCTATAAATCAACCATAGCTCCAAAATTTGTAACTTTACTTTATACTCTCTCTTCAAAAGCTCCAAAAGTCATAAGTCTATCATATCTAGCTTGAAGTCTATCATCTTCGCTCATCTTATCCAACGTCTCTAGCTCTGTCAAAAAATATTTGCCCAAAGCTTCAGCTGCTGCTAATTTATCTCGGTGACCGCCCACTAACGGCTCATCAATAATATCATCAATCAAATCAAACTCTTTTAAATATTCAGATGTAATTTTCATCGCTTTTGTAGCAGCTTCCAATTTTTTAGGGTCATTCCACAAAATTGCAGCACAACCTTCAGGTGAGATTACACTAAAAACCGAATATCGCATCATCGCAAATCTATCACTCACTCCAATTGCCAAAGCTCCACCACTTCCGCCCTCACCAATTACGATAGAGACAGTTTTGGTTTTAAGCCCCACAAACTCAATTAGATTTCTAGCAATTGCTTCACTTTGACCCCGCTCCTCTGCTCCAATTCCTGGATATGCACCGGGGGTGTCGATAAGAAAGAGGATTGGCAAATTAAATTTTTCCGCCATTTTTGCAACTCTCAAAGCTTTTCGGTAACCCTCAGGATGGGGCATACCAAAATTTCTTTTTAATTTATTTGTCGTGCCTCGACCCTTTTGCTCACCAATAATTATCACTTTTCGCTCACCAATATAACCAATATAACACACCATTGCACCATCATCTCGAAAGTGTCGGTCGCCGTGAATCTCATAATAATCTCTCAAAATAAGTCGAATATAATCAAGAGCATAGGGACGGTCAGGATGACGGGCAAGTTGCAACTTTTGATAATCGCTCAAATTTTCATAAACCTTTTTTATCTCAAGGTCTAAACTATTTTGAAGTGATGCCACCTCGTTTGTGTCTGCTTTTATTTTTGCATTTGCAATCTCGTGGTCGAGTTCTTTAATGCTTTGTTCAAAATTCAAATAAGTCATCACTTATACCTTTTTAAAAATTAATACACCATTTGTTCCGCCAAATCCAAAAGAGTTACTCATAACTACATTTAAATCTTTTTTTCTGGCCTCATTTGGCACATAATCTAAATCACAATTTTCATCTTGATTTTCATAATTAATCGTCGGAGGAATCACACCATCTCGCATCGCCATCAAACACACAACCGCTTCAATAGCCCCAGCCGCTCCCAAGCAATGCCCGATTTGACCCTTGATTGAACTCATTGGAGGGCAATTATCATCCAATAATCGCTTCAAAGCTTCTGTTTCATTTTTGTCATTTGCAGGTGTGCTTGTGCCGTGAGCATTTACATAATCTATTGTCAAATCCTCGCCAGTATTTCTTTTTGCCATCTCTAATGCCGATTTCATCGCCCGTAAAGGTCCTTCAACTACTGGGGAAGTTATATGATTTGCATCACCACTCTCACCAAAACCGATAATTTCGCCATATATTTTTGCCCCACGAGCCACCGCATCTTCATAAACTTCTAGCACCAATGCTCCCGCTCCTTCACCCATCACAAATCCACTTCTATCTTTATCAAATGGTCGAGAAGATTTTGAGGGTTCGTCGTTTCGTGTACTTAAAGCTTTCATCGATGCAAATCCACCAATTCCCACTTCACAAATTGCAGCTTCTGCTCCCACGACCAACATTTTATCAGCCCCACCTAAAACGATTGTTTTATAAGCTTCACTAATAGCGTGAGTTCCAGCCGCACATGCGGTAACTGATGAAAGATTTGGACCTTTTAGACCATGGTCTATTGAGATAAATCCACCAAGCATATTAACTAAAGCTGAGGGGATAAAAAATGGTGAAATTCTACGAGGTCCACGATTTAGATTTAAAATTGAGTTTTTTTCAATTGACCCAAGCCCTCCAATCCCTGAACCTGAACTAATTCCAAATTTATCTCCATCAAATTCGCTAATGTTTGCATCTTCCATCGCTTCTTTACCAGCTTTAATACCCAGCTGAATAAACCTATCCGCTTTTTTTACATCTCGTGGATTCATCACTGTTTTTGGGTCAAATCCTATAATTTCACCCGCAATTTTGACAGAATGCTTTTGGGTATCAAAACAGGTAATATTTTTTATCCCACACTCTCCATCTATAATTTTTTTAAAAGAACTCTCTTTGTCAAGCCCCAATGAATTTAACATCCCTATCCCAGTTACTACAACTCTTTTCAAATTTAACTCCTATGCAAATTAACATATAAATAAAAACAAAAAATGTGCTTAATTATATCCTAAAAAGGTGGGCAAAAAACCCACCAACCAGATTACTTATGGTCATTTATATACTGAACTGCATTCGCCACAGTCATAATTTTTTCAGCATCATCATCGGGAATCTCAATATCAAATTTTTCCTCTAAAGCCATAACTAGCTCAACAACATCAAGTGAATCTGCACCCAAATCCTCAACAAATTTAGAATCTTCAGTTACCTCATCTGCATTTACACTTAGTTGCTCAACTACAACCTCTTTAACGTCATCAATTATCGCCATTTAATCTCCTTAACAAATTTTCTTTATTTTATCTAAAAAAAGTTTAAAGTTAATGGAAAAGAGAGAATATTAAGCAATAGTTATTTAAAAATCCTCTTTTTCATCAGTCCCCGCACGTGTACCATATTAAA
Source organism: Campylobacterales bacterium (assembly GCA_029932985.1). GTDB lineage: Bacteria > Campylobacterota > Campylobacteria > Campylobacterales > JAOZPA01 > JAOZPA01. The sequence continues at coordinate 2,276 of JAOZPA010000150.1, read as the reverse complement.
AAGTGGTTATTAGGGGGTTAATTTTATAGATACATACCACCATTTACTTTAAGTATTTCACCAGTTATGTAGCTTGATTGGTCACTTAATAAGAATGAAACGGCATCTGCTACATCTTTTGGTTGACCAAATTTCTTAAGTGGAATTTTGTCGGTGTAGTTTTTTATGATTTCATCTTTTAGGGATTTGGTCATATCTGTTTCTATAAATCCAGGGGTGATGGCATTAAATCTAACTCCTCTCATTGCTCCTTCAAGTGCGAAACTTTTGGTCATTGTGTTTAATCCACCTTTACTTGCGGAGTAGTTGACTTGACCTGCATTTCCACTCTCTCCTACGATGGATGAGATGTTGACAACACTGCCAAATCTTTTTTTGCTCATCACTTTTAGGGACTCTCTGCAACCCACAAATGCGGAGGTTAAATTTACATTTATGACACTAGTAAAATCTTCAAGTTTCATACGGATAGCTAATTTGTCTTTTGTGATTCCTGCATTGTTGACAAGATAGCTTAGTTCACCATCACTAGCGATTATTAGTTTAATTGCATCTATAAATTCACTCTCTACTGCTACATCAAATCTCAAAACAGATGCAGTCCCCCCCTCACTTTCAATTTGTGATTTTAGTAGGTCTGCCTCCTCTGGTCGTGAACGGTAATTTATCCAAACTTTCAAACCGTGCGATGCTAAAGTTTTTGCAATCTCTTTTCCTATACCTTTACTAGCTCCCGTGACTAGTACATTTTTTCCACTAAATGTCATAAGTTTCCTTCTTATCTGAATTTTTTATAATAATTATAACATAATAAAGTGGGGAATATGATTAATATTTGATTCGGATTAAATATAATCCATTTGGTAGGGCTGGTTTGGTCTGTATAAGTTTTTTTCGATTTAGTTGAGCTATTAAATCATCTTTAGTTAATTTACCATCTGAAATTTTTAATAAAAACTCTACCATTAATCTAATTTGCCCTCTCAAAAAGCTATCAGCTTCAAAATAGAAAACATAAAAATTTTTATATCTGTAAAATTTGGCTTTATAAATCTCTCTTTTAAAATTTATTGTGCCACTTCCATTTTTTTTGAAAAATTCAAAATTATGAACCCCCTCAAACTCTTTAATTGCATTTTGGATTTTAGATTCATCAAGCTTTTTTAGATAAGTTATATAGTTTGCCATAAATGGATTAAATTTATCAACACTTACCACATAGCGATAAACCCGTTTTTTTGCATCAAATCGAGGGTGAAAAATATCATCACAAATCTCCATCTTTTTAATATAGATAGATGGAACAAGAGTTTTATTTAAAATATTTTGTAACTTTTCTAAATTTTTAATCCAATATTTCGGTATCTCAATAGATGCAATTTGATTTGTCGAGTGGACATTTTTGTCAGTTCTACCACTAAAAAGTAGATTTAAATTTGATATATTTAATGACTTAAAGCTCTTTTCCAAATCTCCTGCCACAGTTTTAGCTGGTGGGGGTTGGATTTGAGAACCTTGAAACTTTGAACCATCATAAGAGAGAGTTAATTTAATTTTTTGCATTTTGAGGAATTATAACATAGTGAGCCTAAAAGCTCACTACATTGAAAGGAGGTTTTGTGATTTATTAAGTTTAGTTCACTTCTACTTTTACAGGGTCACTTTCCCAAACACCGTGTTTGGTGCAGTAGCTTTGAGCCACTAGTTTCATCTTTTTTGTAGGTACAATATTAAATGTTACTTCAACTTTAGTCTTCGTATTCGCTAATGTTCCTGGCACGAAATCAGCTCTGGCTAAAAGAATTTCACCGTTGTACAAAGCAACATTTGAGATAAAGTGGTCAAAATCATCAGGATGTGCATATTCGTTACCAACCATTACAGTTACAGCAAATTTTTCTCCAGCTTTTGCATTCGCTTCACAATGAATAAATGGCGAGTGTCTATCTATATAATCTTTTCTAGTTTCTCTTTCAACTGTGTCTATATCTACGTATCTGTTTATCTTTGGCATGGCTAACCCTTATTTTTGGTACTCACTGGCTAGGTGGTAATTGAATTATAATAAACTTTTCCTTAAAATAGGATAAAATTTGTCCTATTTGCAAAATATTTCTCAATATGTGGAATTTTTAGACTAAAGTCCCCAAAAGGCTATCCATTTAACTAAATATAAATCCTAAGAAGTATATGATTAGATAAGTTTATCTAAATCACCTTTTTTATCTAAATCACCTTTTTTATCTAAATCACCTTTTTTATCTAAATCACCTTTT
>JAOZPA010000040.1 GCA_029932985.1 Campylobacterales bacterium | reverse complement strand
TGTGAAAGTAAATAACTTTTGGAAATGGCTTTTTGAAAATCAAGATAGAGTTGGTGATGAAAGAAAAGTTGAAACTCCCCAAAAATCGGAAAATAGAGTTCCAAATATTTCTCATCTGCTGTTTTTTATCGGTTTGGTGATTGTGATGAGTGGAAAAAGATTTTTGGTTGAGAGCATAAAAGCGGTGAGTGGCGGGGTGAAAATGAGATTTAAGGATTTACGAACTTTCCAAATTATGCCGATACAATATGAAAAAAAAGATGTAATCGATGTGGAAATCTGCGAAAAAACCCTCAAATTAGGAAGGCAAAAAGAGATTGAAACTTGAAATTGGTTTTTTTATCAGAAATAAAAGATGTTGCTTAGTAAATTAAACCAAAATTGGTGCGATAAAATCGCACTCTACTAAAAAAATACCTTATTTTCTAAATCGTTTAAAAACCTTTTCAAAGTCTAGCTCTAAATCGCATTTAATATCTTTAAAAATAAGTTTTTCTTTTGTAAAATCGCCAATTTTTGTATATTTATCATTTTTGAGTTTATATGCTTTTGCTCTTAAATCCTCAGGATAAACCAAAATATAATACTCCACTTTCTCCTCTTCATATATATTAAATTTGATGGTTTCATCTCTTTTTGCGGTTGAGGGGCTAAGAATTTCTATGATAATTTTTGGAGCTTTTGTTAGATATTTTTTGTTATTATCATCACAAACAAACACAATATCTGGTCTTAAAGTTGTATGGTTTGATATTTTCCAGTCCACTTCAAATGATATTTCGCAATCAGAACAATCATTTTCTTCATAACTACCTTGTAATTCAAAAATTATCTGTCTAGCGATATTTTGATGAATCCTCATCGGTGCAGGAGCCATAGCAACAGGACTTCCCTCTATTAATTCCCAATCTCCTTCCCATACACTATAATCACTGTAATCATATCTGGGTAAAAATTCTATATTTAACATAAAAAATCCTTTTTATAGCTATAATATCATAAAGAGTCAGGAATTAAAAATTGATTAGGGTGCGTTGCCCAACACTAAGCCTTTTAATTAGTGTTCAAATATTTTAGTGTATGAATCTTTGACTTTTTTTAATACAAATTTTTCTTCGCTTACTTTGCCGTTGTTTAAAATGGTTAAAGTGATTTGGGTGCTTTTATCGTCTCCTACAAATTTTAAGACTCTTATTTTATACCGTCCCCTCACCGCTCCATTTTCCCAAACGATATTTTCTTGGCAATTTCCGATGGTGTCTTCTCGTTTATCAATATCAAGTTCACCTTTGAATCCACCACAAACTACTATTTTATTTTGATAATTTATCTCATCTTTGCAGGGGGTGATGAGATGTAAATCTATATCTTGGGGATTTTGTGTGGTGTTTTCCCAGCTGATATTTATTCGTGGGTCGCCGATTTTGCCCTCTTTGCCCTCTAGTTTTTCGATAGGTTTTAGGTAAATCTCTTTTCTTTGCAAATTATAAATCTCAATCTCAGATTTTTGTTTATAGTAGCCATTTGCTGTTATAATCATCTCTGCATTTTTTTTAAAATCAAGTTTCAGCGAAGCTTTTCCTCGCTCATCTGTAATCTGTTTGTCATTATCGAAAGTGGAATTTAGAATTATCTGAGCATTTTCAACCACTTTACCACTCTCTTTGTCATAAATCGTAAAAGTAACTTTAGCATTTTTTTTGAAGATATTTTTGATTTTTTTCTTTTTGAGAGTGATTGTAATCTCCGTATCAAGCTCCATAATCTCAATCTCTTTTTGAATTTTATCATCTTCAAACTTGCTATTATCACTCAAATCAATCTCAATTTTCACAAGGGAATTTTTGACAACATCCACCAACTGAATATATCCCTCGCTATTGGTCATAAAAATTTCACTCTCGTTATTGGAAAAAATCTCCACCTTTAAATCTTGGATAACTTCACTCTTATCATCAATAATTTTGAGACTTAAAATCACACCTCTTAAAAGTTTTTTAATAATATTTCGCTTGGCATTAAATTTATCATCTAAAAAACCCCAATTGCTCAAAATTACCCTATCATCGACCAGATAAATATCTTCAAGGCTTGGAATTTGCAAAAAAAGGTCAAGATATTTTTTGGCTGTATTATCCTGCACAATTTTATACAATCGATTTACCTGTGATTTGAGCTTTGCTCTCACATATCTTTGCCCCTCTTCATCAAGCTCAATATATCTCTTTTTCTCCCCATCTAAAAAAGTTTGCCAAACTATCTCATCGGCTGAAATCTCATCTGGCTCACAAAAAGTCAAATGATTTTTATCCATACTAAACAACTCTTTAATTCGTCTATATTTAGAGATTATTCGACCACTAGAACTACTAACAGGTCGTAAATTTCTACCCTTACTTGTCGATATTATCTGCATATTTTATTTAACTTCCTTGATTATTATTTGGCTATGTGTAAAAAAAGATGATTTTTATTTGAATATGAGTGGATAGTTTGGATAAAAGCTACTCCTCAAAAAATGCTTTTTGAGTAATAATTTCCTCATTTTTGTCATATATTTTTATTTTAAATCCATCGGTTGCTTTACCATCATCTATATCTATTATCAACATTTGCATAATTTTTTTTGGGCAATTTTTTGGTACATCGTGCCGAATCTTAATACCCTCTAAGAACTGTTTTTTGACATTTGAGCCATCCATTCCCAAAATCCCATCACGACACCCCGTAACTCCAATATCGCTGAGATATAGAGTATTTTGCTCGATAACTAAATCATCTGTACCTACATGGGTGTGAGTTCCACAAATTGCACTAATTTGCCCCTTTAATATCTCAAACATCGCTCTTTTTTCGCTTGTAGCTTCTGCATGAAAATCTATAAAAATATTTTTTATACCATCCTCTTGAAGTTTCTGCACATAATTGTGGGCGATGATAAATGGATTATCACACATCGACATAAAAGCACAACCAACGAAGTTTAAGATTGCTAATTTTTCTTCACCAACCTCTAAAATTTTTATCCCTTTTCCCGGGGCGGTTTGGGGGTAGTTTAGAGGTCTTATAATCAAACTATTTTCATCATCAAGTAGGGATTTTATCTCTTTTTTATCCCATGTGTGATTTCCGCCTGTCATCAAATCTATTCCACTAGCAAATAACTCTTTTGAATTTTTGGGAGTTAGTCCAAATCCATGACTTGCATTTTCATAGTTTGCAATTACGACATCTATCTTATATTTTTTTTTTAAATTTTGTAAGTGCCAAGAGACAATATCTCGACCGTGCCTACCCACAATATCCCCTATAAATCCTATTCTCAATTTAGAGTTCCACATCGATGGCTAAAGATATTTGCTTGACAAATTTATCTAGCATTAGAGGTTTTAGCAAAAATCCTTTGATGTTAAATTGCTTTATCTCTTTTTCATACTGCTTTGAGGCATAAGCGGAAAGCAAGACGAGGGGGACTTGAGTATCTATCTCTCTGATTTTTTCAATCATCTGGATACCTGTCATATTTGGCATATTTATATCTGTAATTACGATGTCAAAATGGGCATTTTTAAATTTTTCCAACCCCTCCGCTCCATCTAATGCCACCTCTATATCATCAAAAAAATCCTCTAACATTATAGAGGTCGATTCTCTTGCATCCATATTATCCTCAACATATAGGAGTTTTAAATCCTGCGTTAACCCAATCAATTTTATTATATCATTCATATTTTACTCTTTATTTTTTATCTCAAGTTCTATCTCAAAAATAGCACCTGTTAAGCTGTTAAATGCTTTTAATTTACCTTGGCAATGCTCTTCAACAATAATTTTTGCTATATAAAGCCCCAGCCCCGTTCCATCTCTTTTTGCTTTTGTCGTAAAGTAGGGATCAAAAATCTTTTCAAAATTTTTTCTAGCGATGCCTCCTGCATTATCCTTAATTGTCAAGTATGCAAAATTTCCACTTTTAAAACTATTTATCTCAATTTGTGGATTTTTAATATCCCGCTCAACCAAAATATCTTCCGAATTTTTAATCAAATTCAATAATGCTTGTCTCAACTCCTCAGGATAAGTGCATAACTCTTTGTAGCATTTGAAATTTGTCACAATTGCGATTTTTTGTGACTCAAGAGAGGAGCTGATAATCTCCAAAGAGTTCTCAATAATATTTTCCAAAGTAGTAACAGATTGCTCTCTATTTTGTTTGAAAAAATTTCTAAAATCATCAATTGTAAAAGATAGATTTTGAGAAAGAATGGAGATACTTTTGGTTTGTTCTAAAAAAAACTCCTTCTGATAATCATCGAGCATAAGTTTTAATTGCAAAGTTTCTGCAGTTGCAGATATTGCAGCTAATGGCTGTCTCCAATGATGAGCAATCATCCCCATCATCTCACCTAATTGTGACAATCGAGACTCATTAATCTTAAATTTTTCCTCCTCTTTACTGGCAATTACCGCTTTTTTAATCTTATAGTTAAGTGATTTTTTCAAAAGTTCCAATTTTTTCTCAAGAGTAATATCTTTTCTGATAGCTTTATAGCCAATAATTTTTCTCTTATGTCTATCATAAATAGGGCTAATAGTTGCATAAACCCAATAGGAATCTCCATCTTGTTTCAAGTTTCGCATCTCACCTCGCCAAGTTTTTCCAATGCTTATTTGCTCCCACAACTCTTTAAAAAGAGTATTTGGCATATTTGGATGTCTAATAATTCTATGAGATTTACCTATTAATTCATCTTTAGAATATTGTGAAATTTTACAAAAAAGTTCACTAACGTAAATAATATTTCCATTTAGGTCAACCTCGGAAAGCATCACATTTTTACCATATTCATCATAAAGTTCATCAAGTTTTTTCTCTTTCCCCAAAATTTGTTTTTTTAACCTTTTATTTATTTTATCAAATTTTTGCTCTCTTTGTATCATCAAAAAGATATAATAGGCAAAAAGTGTTACTATTATAGAAATAATGAAAAATAAAATAAAATTCTTTGTTTTATCATTTTGTTTTAAATCTTCAGCGATGGGTGTCACCACCTCTAGCACTCCTCGATTATCTCCCACACTCCATCTATTATTTCCCCAAGTTTTCTCAGGATGATTATTATGGCAATTAACACAGGTTTGGGATGTCATAAAGTCTGCTATTGCTACTCGCAAAACTGGTTCATTATCAATAAAATCTTTTTTGATATAAGCCCTTTTGGGATTTTTTTTTGTGAACTTGATAGCCTCCTTTTGAAAATCTGTCAAAACTCTATTTTTTTTATTAAAAAATGGATATTCGCTATAAAGTCTATATTTTAAGCCATTATTTTTGCCAAAAATCTCACTAAGATTCTCAATAGTGGTAGAGGGCAATGGAATTTTGCCATTTAGTCCATTATGATTATAATGAAAAACAATATTTGGTGCATATTTCTGTATATCACCCACTACATTTTCGACATAATAAGCTCTCGTTAGTTGCATTTTTTGCACATAACTCTTGGCATTTTTTGTAACTAAAACGATTGTATTTTTTTCTATAAGGTATCCAACACCAAAAAACAAAGTAAAAATAATAAGAACTAAAGCTATTCCCGCAGGAAGTAAAATTTTAATTTTTAATATATTTCTCACCAAACTATCTATTATCACAATATATCTCCTTTCTTTAAAAAAAACATTAAACAACATTATATAATTATTTTGCTTTATTTTACTTTCTATAATCAATCTAAAATAGATAAACTGCTTTCTAATTTAATTTTTATTTTAATAAATTTTAATAGAATAGTAAAAAATAATGTCAGGATAGGAATTTTTAAATGCAAAATGAAATAAAAAATATAATCTCTTTTTCAAAGAACTTAGTAATATTATATGTCGAGGATAATGAAGCAGCTAGAAAATCGACCCACATAATGCTTAAAGAATTTTTTGGAGATATTATAATTGGGGTAAATGGGGTGGATGGTTTGGCAAAATTTAAACAAAATAGGATAGATTTAATTATCACAGATATTAATATGCCAAAATTAAATGGAATAGATATGATTTCTCAAATTAGAGAGATAGACTATGAAATTCCTATATTAATTTTGACCGCATATAATGAAACGGATTATTTTATAGAGACAATTCAGCAGGGAATTGATGGGTATCTGCTAAAACCTATTGAGTTTCAACAATTTATAAAAGTTATAATTAAAGTGATAAAATCTCTAAAAATTAAAGAGGAGAACTCTAAATATAAAAAATCATTAGAGAAGATGGTGTTGGAGCAGACAAAAAAATATGAGGAGGAGAAAAAACGAGCGGAGAATGCGTTAGAGGTAAAAACAAATTTTTTATCAAATATGACTCACGAAATGAAAACTCCAATTCACCATATAATGGGATTTTCGCAACTTATCGAAGAGACAACAATTACACAAAAACAGAAAGAATATATAGAATCCATAAACTTTGGAGCGACAACACTTTTGGGTTTTATAAATAATGTTTTGGATAGTTCAAGATTGGAGTATGGAAAATGGAAAATTTCAGAATCTCACCAAAAAACTTATAATTTTTTTACGGAATTAAAAAACTTTTTTGAACCCGAAGTTTTGAAAAAAAATCTTCAATTTCATATTGAATTTAAAACAGAGTTGCCAAAAGTTATTAAAATAGATGCTCCAAAAGTAAGGCAAATTATGATTCATTTAATTGAAAATGCTATAAAATTTACAGATAAAGGTCATATTGAATTAAAAGTAGAAACTCAAAAAATTGATTCAAGAAACCTCAATCTAATATTTTCTATAAAAGATACTGGCATAGGTATTCCAAAAGAGAGTCATCAAAAAATCTTTCAACAGTTTGAACAGGAGATAGGACAATACTCTCAAAGCTACAAAGGTACAGGTTTGGGGCTTTTTATATGTAAAGATTTATGCAAAATTATGAATGGTGATATAACAGTAAAAAGTGAAGTGGATATTGGGTCAACTTTTGAAGTAACACTAAAAAATATAGAATATTATCAAAGATAAAGGTGATGAGGCAATAAGTGAAGGAAGGACTACAAAGTTATCCTAAATATTGCTCCAACTCTGCTATTTCTCACAGTTAGTTCACCTTTGCAATGCTCCTCTATAATAGTTTTAGACATATAAAGCCCCAAGCCTGTACCATCTTTTTGTAATTTGGTACTAAAGTAGGGGTCAAAAATATGGTCTATAATTTTGAGGGGGACTCCACCACCATTATCAGATACTTCTAATATATAATTTTTATTTTCTTTGCAGGTGCTAATTTCTATGAATGGGTTAATTATTTTTTTATCTAAAAGTACATCTTCTGCATTTTTAATGAGATTTAAAATCACTTGCTTTATCTCATTTGGATAAGTTTTAAATTTTTCTACACAATTTAAATTTTGGCTAATATTAATATTTTTATTGATGAGTGAAGTTTCCACAATTGATACTGCCGAATTTATAAGCTCACCAAAATTAACCTCTTTTATCTCTTTGTTTGGTTTGAAAAAATCTCGAAAATCATTAATCGTTTGGCTTAGATGTTGAGAATAACTATCGATATGAGTTGCTTCGCAAACTACTAAATCATCGGTTAATTTACCCAGCTGTGCTTTTATGAGCATATTTGCACTTCTTGCACTAATTGCATTTAGGGGCTGTCGCCATTGGTGGGCTATCATACTCATCATCTCCCCCATCTGAGCTAGTCGGCTTTGATGAAACATCTGTTTATCTTTTTGTCGCATCTCATTAATTAAATTTTTTTGTAGGCTAATATCATCATATATCCCCACAATTCCAATCACTTCACCACACTCATTTATCAACGGTATTTTAGAAACCAAAAGATACAAAGTCGAGCCATCTGGTGCAGTTTTGGTCTCCTCCGATTTGATTATAGGTTTTTGGCTACTCATCACCTCTTTGTCTCTATCTACATATAGTTTAGCGTCGTTTTTCCAACTTTGCTCAAAATCACTTTTGCCTATAATATCCTCTTCATTTAAAATATTTGAATCTTGCAAAAAGAGTTTATTTGCACCCATATAGATACTATTTTTGTCTTTCCAAAAAACTCTTATGGGAGCATTGTCGATAATATTTCTCATCAATGCTTTAGATTTCTCTATCTCAGTAAAACTATTTTTGAGGCTTGTTGCCAATAAATTAAATTCATCAGCAATTTTTCCTAATTCATCATTTTGTTCTAAAATTATTGGTTGAAATCTGTTTTCTTTTAAACTATTTATACCTATCATTAATTTCTTTAATGGAATTAATATACTTTTTTGCAAAAATAATATTGTTATAAAAAAAGTGATAATTACTGAAAAAACAATAGATATAAAAATATTTCTCTTTAAATCATCAATTTTTGAAATTAGAATTTTTTTATTATAGCTTGAAATTAAATAAAGTTTCTCCTTAGTCACCGTATCTAGTGAGTGGATATGAAAAAAATTTCTACTATTTTCAGATAACTCATTAAGAATATGATTTTTTGTATATTTAGTTGAATTTTTTAAAATAAATTTTTTATCAATGTTTGTAAAGTTACCAAGTATTAAATCTCCACAAAGAAATGAAAATTTATGATTTATAGATTGAGAAAACATATCAATATTTGATTTATCAAATAACTCTTTTAACCTTATTTCTCCAATAAATTCACCATCTAAATATATTTTTTGAAAATAAACCAATCCAAATCCATCTTGATCCAAAACTAAATTACTTCCTTTATCTACTAAAAGCACATTTTTATGTTTGGGAATTTCTAAAAATTTTTCACCTTTGCTTATATCAATAAATTCCGCTTTACCTTTATTATACGATACAAAACCATAAGTATCTTTTCCATTTAATCTCTTTCTCATAACCATTATTTCACTATTCTTATTAAAAATGGCAAAAGATATATTTTCTTTTAATTTTAACTGCAAATGCATTAAATCCAAAAGTTGCTTTTTCTGCTCATCAAAAAGTATTTTATTATAATTATTTTTATCTTCATAATTGGAAATTAAATTTACAGTTGAAATAATACTTCTATTTTTCACTAAATTATTAGACAAAATAGTAAGCTTTTGTATATGTGATTCTAATTTCATATTAATAATTTTGAAATCATCTTTGGTACTTTTAAAAGCATCTTTCTCATATTCACTTAAAATATTTTGATAATAAAGATATGAACTAATTGATATAGGAATTAACATTGTTAAAATCATTAGCAATAATAGTTTAAATTTTATACTCATTTGCATCTTCTCAGCCTTTGATTTTAAAATATAGGATTAATTTTTTTCACATTATCTTTGGTTATCATCGTAGAGGGGATAATAATCTCTTTTTGAATTTTTTGATTCTTGATAATTTTCACAATCGCATCCACCCCCTCTTTGCCACAAGTTGGATATGTAAAACTTGCACTTTGCAAACCATCCAAAATCGCATCTTTTGCCTCACTAATATAGTCAATTCCCACCATCAAAATCGAATTATCTTTATCATATCTCTTCATAACTGCCCTAACTCCACTCAACATACTATCACTCTGTGAAAAAATCGCATCAAACTTAATCTCTTTTTTGTAAATATCCTCCATCACCCTAATCGCATCCGCTCTTAAATAATTTGCTCTTCTTTTAATCAATTTTATCTTTGGATATTTTTTTATAACTTGCTCAAATCCCTCTGTTCTCTGCTTTGCTGATGTTGTTCCTCTCAATCCCTCAAGCATAAGCACAGTCCCCTCACCGTTTAATCTCTTTGCCATATATTTAGCAATTTTATTAGCTATAAGTCTATTTTGGGGACGAATAAATGTTGTATAATCATCACTTTTTATACCTCGACTTATCAATATAACTTTGATACCTTTTTGTATCGCTTTTTTTAAAACCAATGAAGTAATATCTTTATCCATAGGACTAGTGATGATAAAATCATAATTATTTTTTATAAAAAATTCAATGTCCATAATATAATTTGCTACATTTGTTTTGGCATCTCTAACCGTAAGTTTTAAATATGGATATTTTTTAATCTCTTTTTTAACTTCATTAACCTGTGCTAATCTCCAATCATTTGCTAATGTATCTTGAGCAAAACCAACTTTGTACTCTTTAGCAAATAATCCAACAACAGTAAAAACTATTAAAAATAAAATTCTCATAATTAACCTTTTTAAATTTAAAAAAAATTATATCATAAAATATCTATATTATCTATTTATTTGAAAAAATAGAAAAGAAAAAGCAAGAAGAAGAAAAGTAATAGGGGAATGAGTGGGTTGGGATATAGAAAAATCTATATCCCATTGTAAAGTTTAAAACTTTTTTTAGTGTAAATCTTTCCACATTGATTGTTTCCAGAAATATGCAATTACTGAAAAAATCACGAAGAATAAAATTACCCATGGTCCAAGTGATTCTCTTTTATCTTTACTTGAATCTCCAATTTGAGTCAAGTATTCCATAACTTTCACTTCACCATCTTTTGTCAAACCAACTCTAGGCATTGAAGTACCCTCTAGTTGAGATTGAGGATTTTCTATAAAAGTGCTTAAGAAGTGGTGACTTCTAGCTCTAATTATAATAGATAAATCTGGTGGCATTGCACCCATATATGCTTTTAAAGCTTCGTCATAAGTTGCAACTTTTGCTTTATATTCATACATCTCTTTGTCTGATTTAAATGATGGGTCTGTACCAATTTTTGACCATTTGTCATATCTCATAGAGTGACATCTTCCACAAGCTGATTCAAAAGCATCTTTTGGAGTCAAGTTCTCTGCTGTTGGAGCGATTGATTTTAGGTAAGCTACCATATCAGCAATCTCTTGGTCAATATCTCCACCAGCTCCATAAAATCCAACCATTGGATGCATTGCACCATCTTTGAATTTATGTTCAACACCTAGTGCATGAGCTGGATTTTTGATTAAGTCAGCCAAAAATTTCTCATCATATAAAGCACCTGAGTTACTTAAATCTGGTGGATTAACACCATAAGCACTCGCAGAAGTCAAAGCATCCATTGGAGCTGGAAGACTTTCCGCTTTAAGTGAGTGACAGCCTGTACAAGCTCCAGCACCCGTTACAAGCTCTTTACCTTTAACCGCATCACCTTTTTTGCCACTATCTTTTAAATCTGCATAAGCATAAGTTGGGTCATCAACATGCTTGTGCATTTGACTATGAGCAAATGGTTCAACACCTACATAAGTTAGTATCGAAAAGAATACAACTACTGCTAATATTTTAAGTTCTTTGTTCATCTTTTCCTCCTAAACTTTTTTTTCTAGTTTTGTGATAATTGGCAATGCAATCCACAAACCAATAAATGTTAATGCTGAAAGCAATCCAATAACATTCCACGCACCCTCTGGTGGTAATTTACCCATAACCGAAAGTACAATCATATCAACAAGCATTACCCAAAACCAAATATTAAACAATCCTCTTCTACTTGCAGGAACTGCATTTGGACTTTTATCTAAGAACGGTAATAGGAAAAATGCAACTTGAGCAAATCCAAAGGCGATTAAACCAATATCTTTACTAAATGGTCGTAAAATTTCGTAACTCCACAAGAAATACCACTCAGGGTAGATGTGAGCTGGGGTTTTTAATCCATCTGCTGGGTCAAAATTCACTGGGTCTAGTGCAAAACCATAATGGTAAAATACTAAATAAAAGAAGAAAATTAAAAATACACCCATTACAAAAACATCTTTACTTAAAAAGACTGGATGAAATGGAATAACTTTTGATTCTTTTTTCTTGCCCTCTTTATAAAGTTTAGCAGCTTCATCAAAATCTATCTCTTCGCCATCTTGATTATTTACATGTGGAATTCTTAAAGCTCCAAAGTGAAGACCTATTAATGCCATAATTGCTAAAGGAAGTAGAAGTACATGAAGCATAAAAAATCTAAGTATAAATGCGTCACCTGGTACATAATCTCCTCTAATCCACTCAACAACACCATTAAGCTCAAGTGAACCAAAACTAAACAGATTGGTAATAACCATTCCCGCCCAGTAACTCATTTGACCCCACGGTAACATATATCCACTAAATGCTTCGGCAGAAAAAGTAACAAAAAGTAACATTCCTGTAATCCAAATCATCTCTCTACCTTTCTTGTAAGAACCGTAGTAGATACCTGTGAACATGTGAATATAGATAACTAAGAAAACAACTGAAGCCGCAACTCCATGAACATGTCTCCATAACCAACCATAGCCAACTTCTGTCATAATTGTATAGTTGACACTATCAAATGCTAAAGCTGCATCTGGTTTGTAGTACATAAGTAAAAAAATTCCAGAAACCAACATAACACCAAACATCATAGCAAGGATCATACCCATTGCCCACAAAAAGTTTATGTTTTTTGGAATCCAATACTCATAGGCCATAACTCTCATAACAGTATCAAGACCAAGTCTTTGATTCATCCAATCGCCGAGCGATTTTGCTTTTTCAAAATTTGCCATCAATACTCCCTATGCTACTAAGCCAGCGGCTTTTAATTTCTTATACTCGTCACCCTCTTCGCCAAGTACAAGTTTGCTACCATCTAATCTAAATGGAGGAATCACTAGTGGACTTGGAGGAGGAGCTTTAACCACTTCACCATTCACATCAAAGATACCACCGTGACAAGCACAAATAAATTCCGATTTTTTAGGAAAATAAGATGGGATACATCCTAAGTGAGTACAAAGACCAATTGAGATATGAAATCTATCTTTACCAATCACAATATCTCTATCGTGAGGTTTCATATCTGGAGTTTTTTTCAAAACAAAAATAGGTTTCCCCCTCCATTTTTCAACATTCAATTGACCAGCTTTTGCACCACTAATATCGATAGTAGTAAAACCAGCAGCTTTAACACTTGGAAGTGGGTCCCAAGAAGCTTTCATCGCTCCAAGAGAAATAATTCCACCAACAGCAGTAAAACCACCTAATGCCATACCAAGAAAATCTCTTCTGTTCTCGTTAACAGCCATATTCATCCTTTCTAAAAGTTTTAATACCATTGCCAAACAGTATTAATTTAAATTGATTTTATCTAATGTTGAGTGAAAACTCTTTGATATTTATCACAATAGTCACAAAATCTTATGTGAGTGTAACTATTTAGCAATTTTTAAGTTAACTAAAAGGTGTTGATTCTAAATTTTTTATATATTTTTTTAACCTGCTATATTGTTATTTTTTAGATATAACACTTGACAAAAAAAAACTATTTGGTTAAGATTCAATATTGAATTACTTATTGATACATTGGAAATTTTAATAGAAGAACTTAAAAATAATCCAAATTTAGGCATAAAATTAGGTAACGGCAGATATAAAATAAGAGTAAAAAATAGATGAAATAATAGCAAATTATAAGGTGGAATTAAAATGATAGATAAAAAAGATTTAGAAAATTTAAAAAAAATTGTCGGTGAGGGGAATATTTATGATGACAAAGCTCATCTGATTGCTTACTCTTACGATGCGACTAGAGAGCGACATCTGCCCGATGCGGTGATTTTCCCTCGGGATGAAAAAGATGTGAGTGAGATTTTGAAATATTGCAATCAGCAAAAAATTGTGATTATCCCACGGGGGGCTGGAAGTGGATTTACAGGTGGGGCTTTGCCAATAAACGGCGGTATCGTTTTGGCGATGGAAAAATATATGAATAAAATCCTAGAGATTGATACCCAAAATATGGTAGCGGTGGTGCAACCGGGGGTTATAAATATGGATTTGCAAAAACACGTGGAGGAGTTGGGGCTTTTTTATCCGCCAGACCCTGCAAGTGAGGATTACTGTACACTCGGCGGAAATGTGAGTGAAAATGCGGGGGGAATGAGGGCTGCAAAATATGGTCTCACCAAAGATTTCGTGATGGCAATGAGGGCGGTTTTGCCAAATGGCGATATTATTCGTGCGGGGAAGAGAACCATAAAAGATGTAGCAGGTTACAATATTTCAGGAATTTTAATTGCAAGTGAGGGGACTTTGGCGGTTACGACTGAGATAACTTTGAAATTAGTCCCCAAGCCGACATTTAAAAAAACATATATGGGAATCTTCCCAAGTGTCGATAATGCGATGAATGCGGTTTTTAAATCTCTCTCCGCTGGAGCGAATCCCGTGGCGATGGAGTTTTTGGATAAACTGGTGATAAAATCTCTCCGTCAAAAACTGAATGTTGATTTGCCAGAGGATGCTGGAGCGATTTTGGTAGGAGATGTGGATGGAAATGTTTCCCAAGAGATTGAGTTTCAGCTTGAGATATTAGAGAAATCATTTAAGGAAAATGGAGCTACAAAATTTAGAATTGCCAAAGATGATGAGGAGTCTAAAGAGATTTGGTTTGCACGAAAAAATGCTTCCCCGTCAGTTACAATTTATGGAAACAAAAAACTAAATGAAGATATTTCTGTACCTCGAAGTCGATTGCCAGATGCCCTAAATGCGATTTATGCGATTGGTGAAAAGTATGATTTTAAGATTCCGTGCTTCGGTCATGCAGGGGATGGAAATATCCATGTAAATGTGATGATTGACAAAAGCCAAATCGAGGAGGGGCATAAAGCGATAAGAGAGATTTTTGAATTGGTTATAGAGATGGGGGGGACTTTGAGTGGTGAACACGGTATCGGCACAAGCAAAGCTCCATTTATGAGTATTGCATTTAGCGATGAAGAGATGAATCTGTTTAAAACTATCAAAAAAGCTTTTGACCCAAATAATATTTTAAATCCTAATAAAATGGGTTTAATGTAAAAAAACAGATTTCTGTTTGGGGTTCTTGAGCCAAATATGTTATAATAGCCAAAAAAAAACTTAGGATGATTATGTCTATTGTATTAAAAAAAATTTTTGGTTATATTTTAATTTTCTCAACAGTTTGGGTTGTCGCTTGGCAATCTCTATTTCATATTTTTAAAGGGTAGAAATGGCGAAATCTGATAAAAAAACTCAAAAGCCGTTTATGGTCAAGGGGTTGCTCCTCTATCTGTTGCCTTTGCCTATTTTTTTGGCCCTCTTCATCTCTTTGGTTTCGGGAAATGTCAAAGGGATTATCGTCAATGCTATTTCGTTTGCACTTTTTATGCTCTCGGCGACTTTGGCTCGGAAAGCTTTTTACAAGGATAAAGGTTATGTGACAAAAAAGTTTGATTTGCCATATCGGACTATCTCGGCAGGGGTTTTGTGTTTGGCAACCGTTTTTGCCTCATATTGGGCGACGGCAAACTCTTTTGGGCTTAGTATTGTTTTGGGAATTGTGGCATCTAGCAGTTTTTATCTCATATATGGTTTGGATTGGATAGAGGAGAAAATTTCAATTGTGGTAAATAAAGATGAAGAGGTGGTTGCAAATGCAAAGGAGAAAATTGATAATCTTGCAAAGTTAAAAGAGGAGATTGATGATTTTGAGATTGATAGTTATCTAGAAAATATAATTGTGCAGACAAATATTATGATAGATAAAATTGAGAAAAATCAAAATGAGTTAAATCGTGGGAGAAGATTTTTTAATATCTATCTGGGTAAAACTGAAAATATCACTATCGAATATTTAAAAAATTTGAAAAATCATAATATTGATGCAAAGATGCAAAAAAGTTATATCGATTTGCTAAAAGGTGTGGCAAAAATTTTAAATATTCAAAGAGATAAATTAGATAAAGATGATTTAAATAAACTTGATACCCAAATTGATATTTTGTCAAATCAACTCAAATATGAAACAATTTTGTAATTAATTTACATATCGGTGAGGGGATTTAAAGTATAATAAAATTAGGAGGATTTTATGGGCATCCTTCATACAGTGCTAAAAGTAGTTGACAGTTTGCAAGATAGTAAAAATTTTGCAATAGGGTAGTATTTTAGATTTTAGTATCATTTTTTGGTTTATTCTAAAAAAAGGAATTAAATCAAAGGAAAAGGGTGGGGTGTTTTTTTTCTATTATTTGCAATAGAAGTTCAATCCAATCCTCTTTTTGTTCATTTTTGGTTAGCAATTCTATTGGGGTTTGCCTTTTCTTTTTCCTGCCAAATATTCTCGATGATTATGATAAAACATGAAAAGATTTAGAAAATTTAGGGTGATTTGATTTTTTGAGCTGTTTAAATATGGTTGCAAAATTGAGTTTATATTTTCAACTATTAATGAAGATAGGAAGAGATAAAAATATTGAAACCTGATATAGTAATATTTTTAACAGGAGATAGAGATTCTGACATTTCATTATGGTGCAACTTCAAAATCAAAAAAGGGAAAACATAGATATAAAAAACCATGCCAAGCGGTTGATAAAATAGGAGTTTTACCAGAAAAATCAATAAGATTATATCACCCATCATATTTTGGAGGATTTAATAATGTGAAAGAAGAGGCATTAATATTTGTACTTGATAAACTTTGTTAAAATTAGATAAGAGGGATTTTCATCCCCCCCTTATTGTCATTTATAGACTTGGAACTAAAATGATTTTGTCGGTGAAGGGGTCTTAATCCTCAAATATCACATTCATAGCCATATCTTCTGCTTGTTTCAAAATCTCTCTAGCCCCATTATCTATAAATTCTTGAGCTAGTTTTTTGCCGAAAGTTTGATACTCATCTTTATTAATTGTCATCTCTTTTTTTTGCATTTGTGTACCATCTGGCAAACCGATAATAGCTCGAACCAAAATTTTATCACCGTTAAGCTCTGCATTTATTCCGATAGGAACTTGACAACCACCCTCTAAAGCCTCTACAAAATCCCGCTCAATTTTTGTTTCGATATTTGCATCTTCATCATTTAAAAAATCTATTTTGGCTTCAATATCGCCAGAATCAACTATTTCAATCCCCAAAGCTGCCTGACCCATTGCAGGAATCATAATATTTTTATCAATTGGTGTCACGAAATCTACCTCTTTCTCAAGTCCAAGTCTAGTGATTCCTGCAGTTGCCAAAATTATAGCATCAAACTCACCCTCTTTAAGTTTTCGCAGTCTGGTATTGACATTTCCCCGAAGATTTTTAATCACCAAATCATCACGGTAAGCCAAAAGTTGCATTCTTCGTCGAAGGCTCGTAGTCCCCACAACTGCATTTTTGGGCAACTCATCTATTGTTTTATAGTTAAAACTCACAAAAGCATCTCGTGGATTTTCTCGCTTAGTGATAACTGATAATTTTAGCCCCTCTGGAAATTCAACGGGTACATCTTTTAGGCTATGGACGGCAAGTTGAGCCTCATCTCTGAGCATCGCTTCCTCTAACTCTTTGGTAAAAAGCCCCTTACCACCGATTTTTGCTAGAGGTGTATCTAGGATTTTATCACCTTTGGTTTTCATAACTGCTAGATTTACAGTCAAATTTGGATAATGAGTTTCAAGTCTTGCCTGAATATGCTCCGCTTGCCAAAGGGCTAGTTTGCTTCCTCGTGTTGCGATTGTTAATTTCATTTTTTAATTCTCCTCAAATATTTTTATTAGTTTTGTTTTTAGTTCGTTGAAATTTTGGTGTTCTAAATTATATGGTTTTTTAGGATACATAATAGCATATAAAGCTGCTAATGGTTTTCGATTCGGTTTTAATTCATTTAAATCAAGACATTGTTCAATTTCTAACAAACAATGTTTTTTTTCTATTGTTTCCGCTATACAGTAATCCAAATTTCGATTAAAAATATAAAGATGTTTTTTCTTATCTATTTCAATATTCCATTTTAAATTTTCAATTAAAGTGTCAAAACATTTTTCAGAATTTTCCATGCCATTACATTTTTTATTATCTTTTTCAAAATCACAATCAAAAATAAAGAGAGCTTTTTTAAATTTCTTACCCACTTGCTTTGAAATATTTGTATATTCGGCACTATTTAATAATTTAGATTTATTACCCATAATTTGAATATAATCATCAAAATCATCATTCAATCCAAAATCTACCTCTTCATTTTTTTTAAATAATCTTAATAGTACAATAATAAATTTTTTATCATCTTCACCCTCTACAAAAATTCTTACCATCCTCGCACCTCATGGTTTTGCTCAACTTCATCTATTAGCCATTCATAGGGATAAATTATTGATTCTATTTTATTATTATCATTTTTACCTAATTCTATTAAACTTATATCTTTATTTTTCAATTCTTTAGCAACTCTAACATAGGATTC
>JAOZPA010000149.1 GCA_029932985.1 Campylobacterales bacterium | reverse complement strand
ACCTATTTTTTTTCTTTTATTTTTTTGTTGAATATTGGTGGCTTTTTTATCTTTGAGGCAAATCTTTTTTTTAATATTTTCCTTAATATTATTGATGGTAGCTTTACCAATTCCACGAATATTTAGCAAATCTTCAAGTTTCACGATAGGGTTTTTTTGACGATAATTAATGATAGCTTTGAGCCGTTTATCACCTAAACCTTTGATACAGCCTAACTCTTTTGCAGTAGCTTTTTGAACATCACTGGCACTCATTGCAAATATAACTGAACTGCAAAGTAGCAATGGAAAAATTATTTTTAACATCTTATTCCTTTTAAATTTGATTGTATTTTTTTATCATAGAGAGAATTTTATCGCTAATTATTTTTATATCTTTTTGTCTTGAGTCTTCATCTATTAAATCAAAAATATTTTCATTAAAATTTTCAAAATCTAATTTTTTTGAGCAATATTTCCAATAAACACTCTCAGTTTTATCTTCCCAATCAGTTTCAATTTCATTTAATTTGTCAATTTGACTATCTAAAATTTGATTTTCATCAAAAAAATAAAATCCATAATAGATATTATCTCGAATCTCTATAAAAAAATATAAATTTTTATCTACTTCATACTTTATTCCAAAATCTTTTCTATTTTTTTTCTGCTTATAATATCTTTCTACACTATTTTTAAGCCTAAAATTTCCGTTTGAGTTATAGAATTTAAATTTAAAATATGGATTAAGATTAGCCATCAACTCTTGCCAAAAATTCAACTGAATCTCAATTTTTGCCTCAATTATTGAACTCTCTATTTTCAACATAATTTTTAAATTATTATCTTCTAATAAAAAATCTTTTACTTCCAAAATAAAACCCTTATATTGTGATTGATTTGTGAGTTTTGAAATCAAATTTCGATACTGAACCAATGTTTCTCTCAATGTTGGAAAAGTCGCTACCTCTTTTATGCAATTTTCTATCCAATTCAGAATATTAGATTCATAAGAGATATTTATAACTTTGCTAGAAATCTGCTTTTCATTTGCATCTTCCCCAAAAAGTGTGAGATAGAGCAAAAAAATATTTTCCTCCTTATATCCTAATTTCTTAATTTTATTATAATATTTACTTAATTGATTTGAATGATCTTGTGTATTAATCTTATTTTCAATAATCACTGACTGATTTGGAGATTGCAATAGAATATCGATATTATGTTTTTCACGAAAAGCTGAGGCATTTTTACAATTAAAATTAATCTCAATTTCATTCATAAATAACTTTAAAAATAATCTATTTTGCCCATGCGAAGCGTGAGGATTCAGCAATTCATAAATAAATTTGGAATGCAAATTAACCTCATCACTAGATTTATACAAAATTGAAAAAATATTAAACTTATCATTAGAAAGTTCATTTAATTTTCTATATTTCATATCAATTATCTCTAATTGCTTAAATAAAAATGTTAATTTTTCCATTAATTTTATCCCAAATATTTACTAAGTATTCTAACATATCTTTAATAAAAAAAACTTTTACTACTCAAAAAAAATTTACAAAATCAATAATGGATTATTATTTTGCACTAGAAAACTCTTAAAGGGAGTTTAAAAATTCGATAGATGAGGTAAAATGGGATTTTTAGCAAATCTTCCGCAATTTGGGTGTCTATTGTGGGATTTCTCAAATCTCCTGAAATTATGACATTTGTGTAGAAATATTTTTCATCGCCCAGTATCACATATCCCAAAATTGGGACTTTTCTCAAAAAATTTGCTAAACTATGTAGATATGAGATTGTAAGTTTTAAATTGATTTTTTTCTTTTTTAGCTCAATCAATCCTCCTCCTGTTATTTTGATAATTGAATCAATATCGATATTTTTTAGAGTTAAATTTTCCTCATTGTATAAAAAATTGGAAAAAACTTTTTTGATTTTGAAATCTTTGATGATTAAATTTTTAGCCCATATTTTGCCCCCAAACGTACCCCCTATCACTCCACTTGTTTTTAAATCTATTGACCCTTTTTGCACAGTATCTAGATTTAAATTTTTTTTCAGATATTCTGATGATAGATTTTTGATTTCTAGTTTTACAAAATTATCAATTTTTAAAATATAAATATTCATTAATCTATTATTAGCTATTAATTTTAAAATATCATTATTTTTATCTATTTTTATTTTTTGAAATGGCAAAGTTATATTTTCATCTATCTTTATGGCAAAATTTTTACAATTTATCTCTATTTTTTGACTCTTTTTTCTCGTTATAGGTTTTTGAGATTTTGTATCAGGTAGTGATCTTAAAAGTTTTTTCATTTTTTTAATATTAAAGGTATAATTTTGTAAATTTGCAATAATTTTTTTTTCATCAATTAAAATATTAATATTATTAGATTTTTCACGAATATCTATCTTATCTTTAAATTTTTGAATATTAAAAAGAAAGCTGTTTTGATTTATTGGAAAACTACTAAAATTCATAAAAATTTGAGATTTTAAATTATCTATATCTACAAAATTGAGTGAAATTCTACCATCAATTAAATTAAATTTTTCTAAAAATTCATTGCTTAAAACTTTTGAAATCTTTGGTATCAAAATAGAGCTTGAATTTTTAGATAATTTACCAATAATCTCCAATTCATTAAAATTAAAATAGTAAATATCTTCAATTTTAATAAAGGTTGTATTTGTAAAAATATTTTTTAGATTTACAATATTAAAGTCATTTGAGTTATACAAAATATTTTCTAGCCAAATATTACCAAAATAATTTAATGTTTTGAGATTAAATCTGCCATTAATCCATAAATTTATAATATTTTGATACTTGAAATTTAAATCCTCTATTTTAACTCTATTTGAATTTAAAAAAATAGTTGCTTGATTTATCAAAATTGGATATTTTTCAAATTTAGCCTTTTTAATATCAAGCTTCACATCAAAATTAAATTTAAATGGAGATGTTTTCATCATTAATTTCACATCTACAAAATTTTTCCCCTCTATCTGCATTATTGGAATTTTCACATCATAAGCTAAAAGTAAATTTTTAATTTTTTTATCAAAAAGAGTTTTGGTTTGCAAAAAAATATCAATATTTACCCTTTTTTTATCTAAATTTGAGATAATCACCTTTGAATTTTGTAGATTTTTATCTCTATATTTTGCCTGATGTAAAAAAATTTCAATTTGATTATTTTGATATTTTAAAACTGTTTTTTTAGATTGAATGGGTGGATGTGCAGTTACAAAATGATAAGATAATTTCTCTATCTCAATTAAAGCTTTAAGATTTTTTATTTTTTGTTTTTTAATATCAAATTCACCACTCAAACTTTTTATCTCAAAATTTTCTGCATTTAGAGCATCAATAATCCAACGAGAAAGCTTTTTATTTAACTTTTTTTTTAAGAAACCAAAAAAATTATCTATACTATTTTTCTCACTTTTATATTTAAAATATATTTTATGATTGGTGATTTTTAAATCTAATTTCCCTTTTAAATCATAAAAAGTTAATCTATTAATAGAGATATTTGCAAATGAGCAGATGAGAGAGTTTAGAAAAATTTTAAACTCATCGTGGGCGATTATGGAATCTAAAAAAGGGTTATTTTTGCTTGGTGAGATTTTTAGAATCTCTAACTTTTCAATTTTCAGATGAAATTTTTCATCCATAGTTAGAGATAGTTTTTGAATTTTATAGTCTGAAAACTCAATATTTTCTATATTAATTCCATTTTCCAAAATTATAAAAATCATTAGAAAAATAGTGAAACCAATATAAAAAATTTTACCCATTAGGTTATCAAAAAATAAAAAATGGGCAAAGGCATCTTACTCCTAAAATTTTTTTACAATTTAATATCTCGTGGATATAAAAAATCGTGACCAATTGTACGAGAGGTTAGTTTTGCAATTACGGGCATTTTTCGCTTAAATTGATTATGATAAATTCGACCTCGCACCATATCTACCAAATGTTTATCATAATTTTTTGCCAATAACTCCTGATAAGACAATCGATTTTCTATAAAATCCTCCAAAAACTCATCAATTGCCGCATAGGTGTAACCCAAATCATCCTCATCACTCTGCCCCTCCCACAAATCCGCCGATGGAGGTTTTTTGCATATCGGCTCGGGGACTCCCAGAAACTCCGCAAACTCAAAAATATCACTTTTATAAATATCACCGATAGGATTAATCGCACTCGCCAAATCACCAAAAAGTGTGCCGTAGCCCAATAATAGCTCAGTTTTGTTGCTAGTCCCCAAAACCAAAGCACTCTCTCTTGCTGAAATATCAAACAAAGTCACCATCCGCATTCTTGCCGAAAGATTACCCATTCTGAGTTTTGAAATCTTTTCATCGGTATAGGCAAGAAGCAGTTTTTCAATCGAATAAACCTCATATTTTATATCAAATTTTTCACAAAGCTTCAGTGCATCGCCCAAACTATCATCACTCGAATAGTGGCTCGGCAACATCACCCCCAGCAAATCATCGCCAAAAGCCTCCTTTGCCAAAACCGCTACCACCGCAGAATCGATTCCGCCACTCACACCCATCACAACTTTTTTTAAGCCAGTTTTATAAACTTCATCTCGCAAAAATTCAACTAAAAATTCCTGCATTAATTTAAAATCTTTTTTCATAAAAAAATTATATAATAATAAGCTTAAAATCCAAATTAAATCTGATAAGTTTTTTAATCATAATTAGCTTTTAGTCCCCTAACAGAACTTTTTTCTCCTATAATTTGAATTTTTTTATAATTTAAATTATTCATAGAAATTGCTTTGATACTAGATTTTCCAACCATTCTTTGCAGTAATATTTCCTTGATAGCCTCTTTTTTTTGAGATACTTTTAAAATCTTTGGAACTGGAGAAAATGTGGGCAAAAGATTTTGGTGAAACGAAAAAAGAAGTATGTAAATAAATGTACGACTAATCGCATAATCCTTGGCAAGTTGAGTGATCACTCCATAAGTTTTATTTTCCTGTGCAAAATAAGCAGAAAAAGCGATGAATAATCTGATATTGAGAGTCAAATCTTTACGACGAAGAAATTTTGGAAATTTTTTTGGTATAATATGTATTGATATTTGTCACCTTTATAGTATAGGTTTTTGTTTTTTCATACTAGAGTAATTTTTCTTCACTTTTAATTAAATACCTCAAATTTGAATGGAAA
>JAOZPA010000148.1 GCA_029932985.1 Campylobacterales bacterium | reverse complement strand
GTAAAAAATTATTTACAAAAAGGGGAAAAATACTCTATCCCCCAGATTGGTTTATCAAAAATTTTCCTCCATTTGAGTTAGATGGTGAATTGTGGACGACTCAAAATGATTTTGAAAATATTCAATCTATCGTGATGACCAAGAACCCCTCACCGAGGTGGAAACAGATAAGCTATAATATTTTTGAAGTTCCAAATGCAAAGGGAGATTTCCCAACTAGACTTTTAAAGATTAGAAATTGGCTCAAAAAAAATCCTACCAAATTTATAAAAATCATTCCACAAACTATTTGCAAAGGTCAAAAAGAGTTAAATATTTTTCTAAATCAAGTGATAAAAAACAGCGGTGAGGGGATTATAGCCAAAAATCCAAACAAATTATATTTCACAGGCAGAGACAAAAATAGTTTAAAAGTCAAAAAATTTTATGATACCGAGGGCAAAGTGATAGCTCACAATTATAGAAAAAGTGGAAAATTAAAAAGTTTGGTAATAGAGATGAAAAATGGTGTGATTTTTAATTTAGGCGGGGGCTTTAGTGAGAAGCAACGGGAAAATCCACCAGCAATTGGAAAAATTGTAACATTTAAATATTATAGCTTCACCAAAAATAAAAAACCAAAATTTGCCTCATTTTTGAGAGTTAGAGAAGAGTTACAAAATGATAACTTTTAGTGATAAAAAATATAAATTGATAACTTTTATCATTATACGAGATAACTTTAAACTTTAATTGCTATAATAAGTTCAAAAATTTAAAAGGAAACAGATGAAAAAACATTTTATTTTAGGTGTCATCGTCTCTGCTACACTATTTTTGAGTGGCTGTACGGGCAATAAAATTGAGGATAAAAAAGAGGTCATCGTGAAGACGGGTGAGATTAGTTCTGGAATTATCGTGGGCAAAGAGTTAGCTCCGTTTAAGCTTAAAGACCAGTTTGATAAAGAGCATACTCTCACCGCTGATGTGAAAAAAGTGATTTTTGTCTTTACTAAGCCGACGGGACACATTATGAAAGTTTATATGGGTGAGCGGAAAAATGATTATCTGACATCTCGAAATATAACTTTTATCGCTGATATTAGTGGAATGCCAACGATGATTGCGAATATGTTTGCGATTCCTGATATGAAAGAGAGTAAATATCCGATTCTTTTGATTAAGGAGAAGGAGAATGCAAAGAGATTTAGGAACGAAGAGCAGAAAAATGCGGTGATGATTATTTCGTTAGAAAACAAAATCATTAAAAGTGTAAAATTTGTGACAAATGATGTCGATTTGAAGAATGAGATAGATTAATCTTTGGATTATTATTTGGCAACCGAGCATTTATTTTATATAAAATGAATCAAATTTAAAAATTAAGGAAAAGAATGAAGAAAATTATTTTGAAAACAACATTGGCTTTGGCATTGATTGCTCCAAGTCTAGCGATGGCTGACCAAGCAAAAGGGTTAAATGTCTTAGTAAATTCAGATAACAAGCAAACTCAAGCAATGGCTATGGTTTTGTCTTTGATGACTATGAAAAAACACAAAAAAAAGGTAAATATAGTTTTGTGTGGGGCTGCTGGAGATTTGGCAAACAAAAATATTAAAGGCACACCGATAAAAAGACCTGATGGTAAATCACCAGCTCCAAAACGACATTTGAAAATGTTGATAAAAATGGGAGCAAGTGTTGAGGTTTGTCCATTGTATCTTCCAAATTTAGGAAAAGATAAATCAGTATTAATTGATGGTGTAACTGTGGCAAAACCACCTGTTGTTGCTGGAAAACTACTTGACAAAAATTTTCAAAATATAACTTTTTAATTCTCAAGGTAGCTATTTTTTTAAATGGCTACCTAAGAATTAGAAATTAAATAATATCCAATTTTTATCGCCAACTAACAGCACATCTTATTGAATTTCTATTCCTAAATCTATATCCCATTAGAAAAAACTTTTTTTAACTCTTTCGCTTGTGATAAATCTTTTGGTGTAATCATAACTCTCTCTAATGGAATCTTGTTTTCAACTGAAAGAATAAACTCCTCATAAGGTTTCCAATTTAAATCTTTCAACTTTACCAATTTTCCCAAATTTTTATCTGTCACTTGTTTGTATGATTTAAAAATCAATTCAGAACAATATATTTTTTCATCATCCAGTTCATAAAAAAAATCATAAGGCAATCCCAATAACTTTTCACTCTCCACCAAAACCGCAGGGATAAATTTTTGATACTCTTTTTTGAACTGATAAACTGCAAATCGACTCTGTCGCCCCCTTGCAATCCACATATAAAGATTAGTATCCTTGACTTTTCCAATCGCCTCTCGCACATACCAAGTGCCATCTTTTTTCACCAAAATTCCCACATGAGAATAGAGAGAATCGGTCACCCCTTCGATAACTTTAGTAAGCTCCCCAAACGGCAAAGGCTGAAAAATCAAATCCCCCTCTTTGGGCTGATATTTCATATATCCAATCAATGGATAGAGAAGCAGATAGGCGATAATTGAAAATAGCAGAAAAATCCTGATTTTTGCAAATTTCGTAGTTGGCAAAATTTTCATAATAATCCTTTAATCTAATGATTTTTTACTCTTTGAGAATTATATCATAAGATTTTACACTTTAGATTATTTTTCTAATTAATTATTTACTAAATTTGTTATATACTTGTCAAAATAAAAGTCCTAAAATAAAAGGGGTATTGATGAATTATAATAGATTGGATTTGAAAGAGATTGAGGATTTATATGTGACTTCTCACAATTGTGGGGTGAAATGGCTAAAGATGGCTTTTGTCCCCACGGCGATTATGGCGGTTGTGATTAGTGGATTTATGGGTCTAATTCCCCTAAAGATTGAGGGGCATACGGTGATTTTGGTAGGGATTATCTATATAATTTTTCTATTTTTTATGAAACACAATGCCGCCCTATCGGTGTGTAAATTTGAGTCCAATTTTGATGTTTTGAAATTTCAAATCAAAGAGTATCTGAATGATAGAATTTTTGTGGCTGGGGGGACAGTTAAAGCTTTGGCATCGATGGATGAATTTTTTACAAATTATAAAAAAACTTTGCAAAATGATAATTTCGCAAGTGTGGGTAGTAGTATTTTTCCCACTTTGGGAATTTTGGGGACTTTTATATCTATTGCTATCTCTATGCCTGATTTTAGTGGAGGCAAAAATGCAACCGACTTTGAACAAGAGATTACAATTTTGTTAGGTGGAATTTCAACCGCTTTTTATGTCTCAATTTATGGAATATTTTTGTCGCTTTGGTGGACTTTTTTTGAAAAGAGTGGATTAAGCAGATTTGAAGAAAATGTAAAAGATTTGAAAAAAATCTGTTTGAAATTTACATGGAAAAAAGATGAGCTTGAACTTGCAAAGTTTGAGGAGGAGCAACGGCGACATAGAGAGATGATAGATGCAGTTTCACAAACAAAAAATGATGATTTTGTGGAGGAGTTTAACAAGGCGATGATTAAGCGAATGCAACTTTTTGAGGAGTTGATGCAGAGTGAAAATCAAGCATTTATTAGGGTGACTAAGGGGATTGATGAGCTGTTGAAATCAAGTAGTCACAACTCCAAAATTCACCAAAGTTTGGTTTCTCAGATAGATATTTTTTCAAAGACGATGAGTGAGATAGGTTATGCAATTGGTAAAAATACAACGGTCACAAATGGGATTTTGAGCAAACTGGAAAGTAAGGAAAAAACTCTTGAGGATAGCATAAATTCGTTTGGAAGTAGTGCCAAAAGTATCGCTTTTATGCTCTCAAGTAGCCAAAAAACTATCAATAGTGAGCAGATAAATATTGCCCAAGATGTACGAATGATTTCTGAGAAAATCGCTGAATTTAAAAATATATCGAGTAGGCAAAATAGTGAACTCAATAATACTTTTAGTGAATTTAATGCAACTTTGCAAAATAGTTCCAAATCTTTTACTCGTGCATTTGAGTCCCCAAATATTGAAAATCTAAAACATATATATAGTTTGCTTTTGAGAGAGTTTGAAAATCTAAATGGTCAAATTTCTGAAATTCCGATAAATTTTGGTAAAACTTTGGGTGAATATGATGGAATTATGGTAAATAAATTGCAAAATTCCCTAAATGTGATGGATAGTGAGTTGGCTTTGATTGTTGAAAAGTTAGCCGTGGTTTTAAAAAGTATAGACAGAAGTTCACGAAATATAAAAGAGAGTTTAGAAAAACAAAATGAACAATAATAACCAAGAGCAAAATTTCTGGATAGCTTATGCTGATTTGATGGCGGGATTATTGTTTATTTTTATCCTCATAGTAGGGGCGATTATCACAAAATATTCAATTATTCAAAGTGATGTCAAAGCTTTAAGAGCAAATTTGGAGGAGCAGAGAAGAGATTTAAATATGAGTCGTGTTCAACTTTTAGACAAAAAGGCGAAATTAAAAATTATAGAGGATGAACTCTCCTCGATTCGAGACAAAAATACTCTAATGAACTCCAAAATGGTAGAGCTAAAAGAGATTAAAGAGATGTATCAAAATTCCAAAGAGGAGATTGCGGAGGCGAGAGTCCAGATTGAGAAAGATAAGTCTATTTTGAATCTTAAAGATAGTGAGCTTTTGGCGATTGAAAAGGTTTTGTTGGCTAAAAGCAAAGCGGAACAAAAATTGATAATGGATTTGAATATTACTAAAAGTAAAATCAAAAGTTTAACGGGTATTAGGATTAAAGTGATTCGAGAATTAAAAAAATCGATGGGTAAAATGATAAAAATTGACCCAAAAAGTGGGGCTATCAGGTTTTCCGCCAAAATTTTATTTGACCAAGGAAAATATGAACTCAAAGGAAAATCCAAACAAAAACTTAAAAAAGTGCTATCTAAATATGTGAAAACTTTATTTAAAAATAGAGAGATAAAACAACATATTGAGCAGATTATCATTGAGGGACACACAAATTCAGATGGTGGATATTTTGAAAATTTAACCCTTTCCCAAAAACGAGCAGGTGAAGTTATGAAATTTTTATTTACCCTGCAAGTTGCAAATCAAAAAGATTTAAAAACATACTTTGTAGCAAGTGGTAGAAGCGATACAGATTTGATTTATGACAAAAAAGGGGTCGAAGACAAAAGTGCCTCCCGACGAATTGAAATAAAATTTAGAATCAAAAATGAGGATGCAATCAAAGAGATAGAAAACTTTTTAGAAAAAAAATAGT
>JAOZPA010000147.1 GCA_029932985.1 Campylobacterales bacterium | reverse complement strand
TGGTAGTCTCTCTATATGTGTATTGTATCTAAAACATATGAGTTTCGGGTTCCTAGTATGCCCCAAATAATAAATAGCGAAAAAAAATTGATTGGTAGCAATTGGGATTTTCCCAAAATATGCCGAGATAAAAGATGTTGGTTATGGGGACTTTTGAAAAATAATAGTTGTAATTGAAAAATATAGAAGAGGTAAGGGTCTCCGCCTTTTTGAAACTATTTGAGTTTGGGAAGTTGCTCCTCAAACTCTCTCGACGGACGACGGTGACAAGCGGTGATGACGAATTTGCTTAAGAAAACTTTAAGATTCTTGGGCGAATTCTCTCTCAAAACTCAAGCTCGAACAATGATAACCATAGAGAGAAGAGAAAGAGAGAGAAACACATAATAAATAAAATTTCCGTTAGTGTACCTTAATCATAAAACTCCAAATGAAAATATTTAAAAAATTCCAAATTGATATTTATCTAATTTGTTACAAAAATTCTCACTTTTATAAATAGTTTGGTTTAGAGGGATTTATCTCTTTTCTAAACTTATAATAAAGGCAAATTTAAAATCTTCTATATTTCACCTTGCTACTTCCCGTAACTGTTTGTTTCCATCCTTAATGGATAATAATTTACTTCAATAAATTCAAATATCTAAGTCGCTATAATGGAGTAAATCCAAACTTAACTTAAGGATATATATGAATATACATGAATATCAAGCGAAACAGATTTTTCAAAAGTATGGTGTTCCAACACCTAAGGGTATTATTGCTCACTCAGTAGAGGAAGCAGTAGCAAATGCAGAAGAGTTAGGTGGCCCTGTGTGGGTTGTTAAAGCTCAAATTCATGCAGGTGGTCGAGGACTTGGCGGTGGTGTGAAACTGGCTAAATCTATTGACGAAGTAAAAAAATATGCTGATGAGATTTTGGGGATGACTTTGGTTACTCACCAAACTGGACCTGAGGGGAAATTAGTACAAAAAATTTATATTGAAGATGGTGCAGACATAAAAGATGAGTTGTATCTTTCTGTGGTTTTAGATAGAAAAACTGAGATGCCTTTGATTATGGCTTCTACTGAAGGTGGGATGGATATTGAGACTGTTGCGGAGGAGACTCCTGAGAAGATTGTGACGATTCCAGTTGACCCAGCTATTGGTTTTCAAGGTTTTCACGGGCGAGAGTTGGCTTTTGGTTTGGGGATTACAGACAAACTCGAACAGCGAAGCATTATTAAATTTGCTCAAAAATTATATAAACTTTATATGGAAAATGATGCAGAGATGATTGAGATAAATCCTCTTGTAAAAACGGGAGCTGGTGATTTTATCGCACTTGATGGCAAGATGGGATTTGATAATTCTGCTCTTGGGCGACAACCACAAATTGCAGAGATGAGAGATTTGGCAGAGGAAGATGCTGATGAGTTAGAGGCGGCTAAATATGGTCTTTCCTATGTTGCTCTTGATGGTGAAATTGGTTGTATGGTAAATGGTGCTGGTCTTGCGATGGGTACGATGGATACGATTAATCACATGGGTGGAACTCCTGCGAATTTCCTTGATGTTGGTGGAAGTGCAAATGCTGAAACTGTTGCAAAAGGTTTTGAAATCATTCTAAAAAATCCAAAAGTAAAAGCAATTTTTGTTAATATTTTTGGTGGAATTGTGAGATGTGATAGAATCGCAAATGGAATTATCGAAGCTACTAAAATTACAGATGTAAATGTGCCTGTAATTGTACGACTTGATGGTACAAATGCACCAGAAGCTTCTGAAATTTTGAAAAATGCAAACATTGCAAACTTAATAGTTGGTGATGATTTAGGCGACGGAGCAAGAAAAGCAGTAGAGGCAGCAGCAAAAGCTTAATAAGGAGAGGATTATGGCAAAATTATTTTTAATCACAGCTAGTTATGATGAAGGTATTATGTATCATTGGCATTTTTTTGCTAACAATAAGTTAGATGTTGCAGAATATGTAATTGATAATTTTTGGAATTATGAAAAGCTTTTTAGGAATCTTTTTTTAGATATTCAAAGAGATAGAATAACACCTAGAAGACTTTTAGAAAGAATAGAAAGTTCTAATATAGATGGTGGTAGTCAAATGGGATTCAAAATTTTTGAAATAGAGTTTGATAATATTACAAGTGTAGCTAATGAAGAAAAAAAAAGTTTGCTATTCTCCGAAATCTCTTATGAACAGATAAAAAAAATTGTAAAACTAAAACATAATAGAAATGATGATTTTCTTTTAGAGGATTTTGAGTATCAATTTTCCAAAGAAGATGATATTTTTTTTGAGAAAATGTTAAATAGTAGATTTGATTTTTATGAAACTCATGAACTTTTAGAATATAAAATAAAGCTTATTTATCCACTTCTTGAAATGATTAATTTTGAAGTTAATGATAAAGTTATCATATCTTATGGTGAAAATATTGTTGCTAATTTCAATAATATTAGTTTAGGTGGAAATTTTGATTTTTTAGTAGCTAAAGGAAAAAGCTTTTATAGAAAAAATCCTATTTTTATTTTAAATCAATATACTTCATCAGAAAGTCATCCAGATATGCAAGTAGTTTTAAGAATGTTAGTGGCTATGCAAAATAAAGAAATTTCATCTTTAATTGGTGTTTCTATCCATAGAGGATATTGGGAATTTATAAAGCTGGAAAAAATTGAAGACAGATATTCTTTTACAACATCTGATAGTTATTCCACTGAAAAAAAAGAAGATTTAAAGAGTATTTATAAAAATCTACAAGCTGTAAAAAGTTTGTATTGTAAAGAAAAATAAAAAAATGAGAGGTATGAATGAGTATATTAGTAAATAAAGATACAAAAGTAATAGTTCAAGGTTTTACTGGAAAAGAGGGAACTTTTCACGCAAATCAATGTATGGAGTATGGCACAAAAATTGTGGGTGGAGTTACACCAAACAAAGGTGGTCAAGTTCACTTAGGTCAGCCAGTTTTCAACACAGTCAAAGAGGCAGTTGAGGCAACTGGAGCGACGGTAAGTATGATTTTTGTTCCACCTGCATTTGTAGGTGATGCGGTTATGGAAGCAGCGGAAGCTGGAATTACATTAGGTGTAATCATAACTGAAGGTGCTCCCGTTAAAGATATGCAGATGGCAAAAGCTCATGCAACTAAACACGGAATGATGACAATTGGGCCAAACTGCCCAGGAATTATCACAGCCGAAGAGTGCAAAATTGGTATTATGCCAGGTCAAATTTTCAAAAAAGGAAATGTTGGTCTAATTTCAAAAAGTGGAACTTTGACTTACGAAGGTGCAAACCAAGTATGTAATGAAGGTTTTGGTATCACAACAGCAGTAGGAATTGGTGGAGACCCAATTATTGGTCTTTCATATAATCAAATTCTACCAATGTTTGAGGCAGACCCTGAAACTGAAGCAATCGTGATGATTGGTGAAATTGGTGGAGATTTGGAGATTCAAGCTGCAAAACTTATCAAAGAGCAAATTACTAAACCAGTAGTTGCATTTATCGCTGGTCAAACTGCACCAAAAGGTAAAACTATGGGTCATGCAGGAGCTATTGTTTCTGGTTCAGCAGGAACTGCAAAAGAAAAAATGGAAGCTTTAGAAGCAGCAGGTGTTAAAGTTGTTGTCTCTCCAGCAGAAATTGGAAAAGCAGTTAAAGAACTTTTAAGCAAAAAATAAAAAAACTCGTAAGGTGGGCTTTTGCCCACCAACTGATAAATGTCAAGTTAATTTAGATTATAAAGATTGGGGTTGGTTTTTAGAATATTTTGTACAAAGTTCCCTATTATTTGATAATGATAGGGATGCGTTGCCCAACACTTAGCCGAAGATGACAGATGATGAAAGGTAAGAATAGGGTTTTCTCATCGCCAGTTTTTTGCTTTTATCAAATATTTTTTTTTGCCTAAAATCCAAGTACCTTTTATCCCATTATCCACCAATTTAATTTCGATGATAGAGTTGTCTTCTGCTACTATTCTAACATTATCTCCCTCAAATTTCACCAATTCAAAATCTATACGAACTCCAATTTTATCATAAAAATAACTGCCTGTCTCTAAATTTTTATCCAAAATAATAGTTGCTTTCTCTCCATTTTCTATCTCAACCTTCAGGAAAGTTCCCAAATCTCCAAAGTAATAATTACTAACATCTGCTTTTTTATCCAATAAAATTTTTTTGCCAAAATTGCTTAAATATTTTTTTATCTCACTGAGCTTCATCGTATATCTATCTTTTTTATATTCATCTGTCTTCTCATCTTGAAATTCACACGAATGGGAATTCATCGGAAAAATAATTTCATCTTTTTGAATATAAAAACCACCCACCCCCTCACTATTTATCATCTCCCTACACTCTAGTAACTTCTCCTCCAGATTCTCATCTCCCCTCACCTTGTTCCCAAACCACTTCTCAATATCAGTATATATTAAAGTTTGATATTTTGTATATTTTTCATCAATCATCTCATAACCCTTATCCGACAAAAGCTCCTCCAGCAAAATTTTTTCGCCATTTTGAGAATTAAAAAGAAAATATTCAGGATATGTCATTCCATTAGAGTGTGTCATATTTACACTCAGCGAAAAAATTTGTGCATTGTTGGCATAAATATTATAACCATCTGTTCGCCGAATCCAATTTTCATCTTTGCCATAAATCCGATTTTTTTCAATATTTCTCTTTTTTACCTGTTTTTCCAAAATCAAATTCTGCAAATATATATTTATCTTCTTTGCGTTATCATTTTTTGACTTCAATATCGGGAAATCATCCACATTTTTCACTTCAAACTCACCAGCCCCTACAAAAAGAACAAATAGTAATATTACTGTCAGAAATCGAAACATAAAATATCCTTTAAATTTATAATATATAATGGCATCCTTCATTTTAAACTATACACTTTCTATTTAAATATGAGGTATTTAATTAAAGGCAAAGAAAAATCTTATACCATGAGGATGACAAATGTCAATACACATTATACCAAAAAAATTTCCAAAATTTCTTCGTCGTGAAGATTTAACCATTGATATTCGATTACATATTAGTTATACTGCTCATTTTGCTCAGATAAATAAAACTTATGGAGTGATTACTCAACTTGCCAAGGATTATGCAATTAGTCGGGTATTTATTTACATACTTCTTTTTTCGTTTCGCCAAAATCTTTTGCCCACATTTTCTCCCATTCCAAAGACCGAAAAAGTGTCAGAAAAAAAGGAAGCTATCGAGGAGATGTTGTTATAAAGGATGGTT
>JAOZPA010000146.1 GCA_029932985.1 Campylobacterales bacterium | reverse complement strand
TGCTAGTTGTAAGTGCTTCTACTGTTCTTGCATAGTCAAGTAGTGGTGTGCTTGGAAAATGCTCTTTTGCAAAATTCATAAGCCCTGTTACTCTTAAATCAGGATTTTTTAGTGATTTGATTCTATGTCCGATTCCAGGAATTGGCACTCCCTCACCTTTCATATATTTCAAGAAAGCTTTAGGGTCAAGACCATTATCATCTGCATATTTGAAATATTTAGCAGCTCCATCAATCGCTCCACCAAATCGTGGTCCAATTGTAAGAAGTCCAGTTACCAAAGACTCAACAACACTTTTACCAGCTCTTGCCGTTACTTTTGCATTGTGAGCTCCTGAAACTGCAGGTCCGTGGTCTGCTACTGTTTTCATAACTGTTTCAATAAAATCTGTCGCCCATTTTGGGTACTGTTTTTTGAACCACAATAGAGATACAACATCACCAATACCTTTACCAGTATCAGGGGTTGCCACACTTGAAATAGGGAAACCAGCATAAGTTGCTTCGTCGCCTCTATCATCAGAAATTGTACAGATAAACTCTTTACTTCTTCTTACTTTTGGAACTGTATTTATCGCAGGTTCTGGAATATCAGCTATATCTAAGCCTTCAAAAACCTCTTTGATTTTTGCAGGTAAATCATTGAACGATGCAGGTACATAAATTCCAGCTTCAGCCATTGCATTATTTTTATACTCAGCAGTTTCACTATCTGCATTTGCACTAGCTCCAGCGTGTCCAAATTGAACTCCACTATCATAGTATTTAGCGATTGTTCCAATACACCAAGCGATGATCGGTTTAGTAATTCTGCCATCTTTTACCGCTTCAATTACTTTATACTCTTCTGTTCCACCAACTTCACCAAGCAAAATCATATATTTTACTTCTGGGTTTTCTTCCATTCGTAAAAGATTGTCGATAAACACTGAACCTACAAATCTATCTCCACCAATTGCTACACCCTCTGCGATTCCGTCAGCATTGATTGAGATGATATTACTTAGCTCATTGAAAAGCCCACCACTTCTTGTTACAAGTCCACATGAACCTGCACGATGAAGTTTTGATTGAACGATATTAGTGATTGTTCCACCAATATTTGCAATTTTAAAAGCACCTGGTGCGATTGCTCCAACCGTTGCAGGACCAATAACCGTAACACCATTTTCTCTTGCTGATTGGTTCATACCTCTTGCTAATCTCTCAGGAATCCCCTCAGCGGTAATCATAATAGATTTAAATCCACCAACTTCCAAAGCTTCCATAGTCACATCATAAGCTGTTCTAAATGATGCAAAGTTCAAAAGCACATCCGCTTGAGGTTGAGCTGATTTCGCATCTGCCGTATTTTTATAAAGAGGAATCATCACTTCATCCGCTCCATAGAAAAATTTCTCAAATTTATTGTTGCTTGTAGGGGCTACGATAGCCGCAACCGATGGTGTATCTCTTTGAATTGTATAATCATAATCCAACATTCGCTGAATTGCAGTTTTGTTGTTGTTCCAAAAAATTGCTTGTGTATCTTTTGTAAATAGTTTAGCCATTATTTATCTCCTTCTAGTGCCATTCTTACGATGTCGGTAACATGAGTCTCAGGTCCATAAACCTCTATATAAAGTCCCATTCTATCAGCTGCTTCCTTAATATCTTTCAAACCTTTTTCATAATTAGGTCCGCCTCTTCGCACATAGATTTTTACATCTATCTCTTTTAATTTATCTTGATAATTTTCAAATGCTTGGATAATACCTGTAAAAGTTTTAGCAACATCTGTAAAGTTAGCGATTGCCCCACCAATAATAAGGACTTTTCCTCTACCATTTGCATCTTTTTCTCTAGTCATCAAGTCAAATAGAGTCTCTGCATAAAATTTAGTTTCGCCCGTTGTTGGTCCACCACTATACTCACCATAATTTGCCAAATCTTCAATTCCAGCCATATCAGCAATCGTATCAGCATATACAACTGACGCTCCACCACCAGCGACCATAGTCCAAATTCTAGCTTCAGGTTTAAGAAGTGTAAGTTTAAGTGAAGCTCCAGTTTTACTATCAGCCAACTCTACCGCTTCCTCTTCAGGAGATTTATCTTCCATACCAAATGCAGTTGGATAACTCACATCACCCCACTCATCTACCATCATAAATCCAGCAGTATCATCAAGCTTAGCAACCATATCAAGAAGCTCTATCTTGTTGCCTTGCATTACAAATGGATTTATTTCAAGATAAGCAAAATTCAATTCTCTATAAGCTTTGAAAAAACCAATCGCAAATTCAGCAAATTTCTCTTTATCAGCTTCCGCTACATCCGCAGGAATATTAGCTTTGATTCGCTCAGCAATTACATCTTCCGTATCTGTAATCTTAAAAGCAACCTCTGTAACTTTCTCGTCCCAGCCCTCTTCAACTTCCATTCCACCCTCAGCAGACATATAAAGCATATCATCATCGCCTACACAAGTTGCAGAGATATAATACTCCTCCTCTTGAGTGTGTGGAGTAAATGGCTCAACCACAAAGTGAGTTAATTTATCAATTGATGGGTCACCAGTCCCCTCATCGCCATCAAATTCAAAATAGACAGTTTGCTTTTCGCTAGATTTTTCATCAATCCAACTAACCGCTTTTGCCAAAGATACATCTCCCGGTTTTGAATCTCTAAAAAGAACTAAATCATTTTTCCCCCGTTTTCCAAATAGCATATCAGGTTTTGCAACCAATGTTTTCTCATTTAACCATGTTTTTGTTTGTGCAGCAGTTGTTAAATCTGCTCCATTTTGAACCATCACAGTTTCATAAGCATAACTGAAGTTTGAAAAATACTTATCCCAATGTTTAGCCAAAATTGACTTAGCATCATATTCTCTAATCGCCTTTTGAGCCATTGTTGCCCCTTATAAATAGTTTTATAATATTTTATAAATATTGTGGAAAATATTTGATTAATTACAGAAAAATTACTATTTTTTTTTAATATTTGTTGCTTTTGGTTACATAGTAAATTATTTGACTTTTTCCTACCCCCAAGAGTGTTACTTTTTGAGACAATTTTTCTGGTTTTTTATCTACGAGTTTTAGGCTATTACTTACATTTATATTATAAAACTTAAGTCTTAATTGTAATTTTTTATTCTTACATTTAATTGAATAAATCTCCCTTTTTTTTAACTCATTTGCGAGTTGCTTTACCCAGTGAAAATCATAGGCAAAATGTGTTTTGGGATTTTCTAACCAAAAATAGAATTGGGTATTAAAGATGATGACAAAAAAATTGATAAGAAGTGATGAAACTATCAAAAATCCTACGATTTTATACCCCTGACGGAATTGTCTCAATCGTATCCGATATGATGAATAAAACCTTTGAATCAGTAATGGAATTGAGATTACAACAAACGGAGCAAAATCTTCTAATGGGGTTCTTTGTCGAAATGAGATGATAATTGATAAAATTAGTGAAAAAAATGAGATTGCCCATATAATATTGAAATTTTTTAATACCATATCTCGATATAAGATATAAAAAAAATAGAAAAATAGAAAAGGTGAAAAAATTGCACTGTAAACTCCTAAAATGTCAAAAAAGTATCCTCGTGGTTTTCCGTGGGTCATAAATCCAAAAAGTGAAAGAGAATAGAGTAATGCAATAATAGTTATAATTAAAAGATAATATTTTTTTTTAATTATAGAATAAAAAATTAGAGATATGTATAAAATGCTAAATGAATTATCGATAAATGATGCCAAAATAAGTAAAACATAGGAGAAATAATATCTTTTTTTCAAATATAAATAGATAAATCCCAAGGTGAATGTTATCACGATAGTGGCTGAATTTATGATGAGCGAAAAACTAATCACCCCTGGAATCAATGAATATATCAAAAGTGTCAAAAGCAAATCAGAGACTTTTTTGAGATATAATTTTGAGATTTGATAGATTAAAAATAGATTAAAAAGGTGAAAAACAAATATAGAACTTCTCACCACCAAATCACTTTTGCCAAAAAATGCAATAATTATATTTATATATTGATTCATAAACCCACTGCCGTTATAGATAATATTTGCCTCTTTATAGCTAATTGAAAGAGATTCTAAATTTGAATAGAAAATAGCAATATTTATTACAAATATTAAAATTATATAGATTTTGTTCATAAAAAACTCTTTTCATTAATAGGCTTATTGTTTGGCAACGCACTCCAACCATTTTTTTTAATTTGTGATTTTGAGTGGATAGCCGTTTGGGGACTTAAATCCAAAAAATTTTTTAGCATTTGATGACCAAATTCGCTCATTATAGATTCAGGATGAAACTGTACACCAAAAATATTATATTTTTTTGACTCTATCGACATAATCTCGCCATCATTGCTAAAAGAGGTGATAATGAAATTTCTATTTTCTGGCTTTTTATCGACCACAAAGGAGTGGTATCTGGTGGCTTTGAATTGGTTTGGAATATTTTGGAATATTTTACTTTTTTGGGTTTGGGTGATTATAGAAGTTTTACCGTGCATTATTTTTTTGGCTTTTATGATTTTTGATTTGAAATAGTGAGCGATTATTTGATGTCCCAAACAGATACCCAAAATTGGAATTTTTTTATGAAATTTTTTGACAACATTTAACGAAATTCCCGATTTTTTATAGGTGGCGGGGCCAGGGGATATTATGATGTGGGTTGGAGATAATTTTTTGATTTTTTGGATGGAGATTTTATCATTTTTGACCACTTTAACCTTAAAGTTTAATTCAATGCAATAGTGAGCGATGTTGTATGTAAAGCTGTCATAATTATCAATGAGGAGTATCAATTTCAAACTTTTTTAATTTTTTATATAGATTTTTCATCTGTTATTATAACAAAAAAAGAGAATTTTTAAAAGTAAAAGTCACTTTTTAAAAGGTAAATATGGTGAAAAACTGCCTTAAAAAGGGAAAAACTTTACGAAAAAGGGGGCTTTAGGTCATATTTTAACCTTTTAAGTTTAAATTTATTGCTATTTAGAAAATTTTGGTGTATAATTCCCTAAACAATTTTTCAAGGAGATAGAATGAAATTAGCGAAATTAAGCTTAGCAGCAGTAGTTGCAGTATGTGGTTTAACAACTGTGTCAAGTGCGGTAGATTTACAAGAAGCGATTAAGGGTACTTCATTAAATGGTTATGTTAGATATAGACATAATGTAAATTATAATGGTGATGATAGAACATTAAGTACAAATGAATACAAGGGTGTATTTAACTTTAAAATGCCTGTGAACGATATGGTAAAAGC
>JAOZPA010000145.1 GCA_029932985.1 Campylobacterales bacterium | reverse complement strand
GACCCCGAAGTTCGCGAAGTTACGCTCGAAGTTATCGCTTGTTGGTTTTTTACCTTTTTTGAACTCTTGAATAAAAAAATATGGCTTTTCACTTCGCTTTAAACCTTTCGCAAACATAAAATCCACTTTGCCATTAAATAGCCATTTGGGGACATAAACCTTTGATGGTGTATTCAAAATAGTAAATTTTTCAAATTTCTTTCTAATAATTCTATATTTTATATTACAAATTCAAAATTACAAAAAATTATACCCTATTTTAAAACAACTTTTGCTAAAATCGCTTTGGAATACTATTTTAATAAATTTAGGATGATTATGAACTTTAATAAAGTGTTGGAAAATATGAAAATCTATGAGGCGGGGAAGCCTATTGAGCTTGTGGTGCGGAAGTTTGGGATTAAGAAAAAAAATATTGTCAAATTGGCGAGTAATGAGAATCCGCATGGGTGTAGTCCAAAAGTTTCGGAGGCGATTAGTAAAATTTCGGATAGGATGAATCTTTACCCCGATGATAGTTTTTATGAACTCAAAGATGGATTGGCGAAGCGGTTTTTGGTGAAGAGTGAAAATATTATTATTGGTGCTGGGAGCGACCAAGTGATTGAGTTTGCGGTGGGGGCGAAGTGTGGAAAAAAGAGTGGTGTGTTGATGGCGAAAACTACTTTTGCGATGTATGAAATTTATGCTAGAAAGATGGGAGCGGAGATTTTTAGAACTCCATCTCATCAACATAATTTAAATGAATTTTTGGAAATTTACAAAAAACATAAAGATGAGATTGGGATAATTTTTTTGTGTTTGCCAAATAATCCACTGGGTGAGTCGCTGGATAGGAGAGATGTGTATAAGTTTATTAAGCAGATTGATGATGATACGATGGTGGTTGTGGATGGGGCTTATCAGGAGTATACTAGATATAAAGATGAAAAGAAGTTGATTGAGCCTCAAAAATTACTTAAAAAGTTTTCTAATGTTTTGTATCTGGGGACTTTTTCAAAAGCTTATGGACTCGGAGGGATGAGAGTTGGTTATGGGATTGGAAATGTGGATATTATTTTGGCTCTTTCCAAACTGCGACCGCCATTTAATATCACGACACTTTCGCTGAGGGCTGGGATTGAGGCATTGAAAGATGAGAAATTTGTGCAAACGGCGATTAAGGATAATTTCAAGCAGATGAAGCGATATGAGCAGTTTTGCGATGAGTATGGATTTAAATATATAGAGAGTTTTACAAATTTTATCACGATTTATATAGATAGGGATTCGACAGAGATTTTTGATGAACTTTTCAAAAAAGGGGTAATTATACGAAATTTGAAGAGTTATGGGCTAAATGCTATTCGGGTGACGATTGGTACAAAAAATCAAAATGACCTATTTTTTAAAAAATTTAAAGAGGTTTATTAAAATAGATGGCACTTTTTAACTTCAACTTTTTTTCATCAAACCAAAAATCTAATCTAACTATCTTTGATAAGTTGGTGATGGCTCTAAATAAAAGAGTAGATGAGAAAAATAGTGAAGTTGTATTACTTTTGGAAACATATATTAGTGGTGATAATAATATTAAGCCACGAATTAGTTCAAGAAGTGTTAATTTAACAGTCTATGAGCTAGATGAGTTTTCAAAAATGAATCAAATTGAGCGAGTTGCAACCCTATTTTTATTACTTGATAACCAAAAAGTTTCTAATCTATTTTCACAATTGACCTATGATATGGTGATTGAGATTTCAAATGCGATTAATCAAATTCAGCATATCAAAAAGCGAGTAGCCACGGCGATTTTGGAAGAGTTTTATATTATGACTCACCACACAAAACTTCTGAAATTAAAGGGCGATAAATTTCTCAAAGATATTTTGGAAAAAACTTTTGATAAAGATGAGATAAAAGAGATTTTAGCCAAAATTGGTTTAAAAATTAAAAAAAGAGAAAATCTTAAGTATCTTACAAATTTTGATTCTCAGCGGTTGGCAAAATTTCTCTCGACAGAACACCCACAAGTGATAGCTTTGATTTTATCACACTTGCCAGATAGCAAAAGTGCCAAAATCTTATCTCATCTTGCCTATCCGATTCGTGTTGATATTTTGATTAGAATTGCAAATACCAAAACTATCTCTAGTGAAATTTTAACAGAGATTTTTAATCTTTTAGAAGATAGACTTATGAAATTTGAGGCAAAATCGCTTAATATAGATGGTGAAAACAGGGTTACAAAAATTTTGAGTTTTTTAAAGCAAAGAGATTCAAAAGAGTTAATCAAATCTATAAAAAGGGTTGATTTCAATTTGGCAACAACTCTAAATAGTAATATATTTTGTTTTGAGGATATTATTAAATTGACTCAAAATGAGATTTTGGAACTTCTAAAAGTGATAGATAGGAGAGAGTTAGCCATCGCCCTAAAGGGGAGCAGTGATGAGATAAAGCAGAGGTTTCTTACATCTATGGAGAAAAAATCACAAAATAATTTCTACGATGAGATGTTATTTTTGGGTGCTATTAAAGTCAAAAATATCAATAATGCCAAAACACAAATAGTTAAAAAAATCTACAATTTATATGAATTAGGAATAATTCAAATTGCAAAAAGTTAGGAATATATGGATATAAAAAAATTAAATTTCGCCCAACTAGAGGAGCATTGCCAAAAGATACGAGACAAAATAATAGACACCGTTAGCAAAACTGGAGGACACCTAAGCTCTACTTTGGGGGCGGTTGACCTG
The DNA here is from genome assembly GCA_029932985.1 of Campylobacterales bacterium. Classification (GTDB taxonomy): domain Bacteria; phylum Campylobacterota; class Campylobacteria; order Campylobacterales; family JAOZPA01; genus JAOZPA01. The sequence continues at coordinate 2,623 of JAOZPA010000145.1, read as the reverse complement.
ATTGTGGGGATGCACTATGTGTTTGATTCCACAAATGACCCCTTTATCTTTGATGTTTCCCATCAAGCTTATGCTCACAAACTTTTGACTGAGCGGTGGGATGAGTTTGCAACTCTTCGTCAATTTAATGGAATTTGCGGTTTCACCAAGCCCGAAGAGTCAAAAAGTGATTATTTCGTGGCAGGACATAGCTCCACCTCTATCTCTATCGCTGTAGGGGCTGCAAAAGCGATTAAGCTCAAAAATGAAAATCGGATTCCCGTAGTTATGATAGGTGATGGCAGTATGAGTGCAGGGATGGTCTATGAAGCACTTAATGAGCTAGGTGATAAGAAGTTGCCCGTTGTGATAATTTTGAATGATAATGAGATGAGTATCGCTAAACCTATTGGGGCGATTAGTAATTATCTTTCACAAATGATGGCAGGTAGATTTTATCAAAAATTGAAAAAAAATACGGAACATCTTTTAAGTTATATGCCAGAAAGTGCTACATATATGGCAAAGAAATTTGAGGAATCGCTTCGTCTTATCACCCCTGGATTGTTTTTTGAGGAGTTGGGAATAGAATATATAGGCCCGATGAATGGACACAATATTAAATCTATTATCGAAGTGTTGGAAACTGCCAAAGAGTTACAAAAACCTGTGATTATCCATGCCCAAACCCTAAAAGGCAAAGGTTACAAAATCGCTGAGGGGACTCACGAACACTGGCACGGGGTATCTGCATTTGATGTAAAAACAGGGCAAAGTTTGAGCAAGGCTACCCATTCAAATGCTACTAAACTGTTTTCGGAAGCACTTTTGAAGTTAGCAACGGAGGATGAAAAGATTGTGGGAGTGACCGCTGCGATGCCAAGTGGAACGGGGATGAAAACTTTGATGGAGAAATTCCCCGAGCGGTTTTGGGATGTGGCGATTGCTGAACAACACGCTGTAACTTCTATGGGGGCTTTGGCAAAGGAGGGATTTAAACCCGTGATTGCTATCTATTCAACATTTTTGCAGAGGGCTTATGACCAGATAATTCACGATATATGTTTGATGAATTTAGGGGTGACATTTGCAATTGATAGAGGTGGAATTGTGGGGGAGGATGGCGAAACTCATCAAGGGGTTTTTGATATTTCATTTTTACGGACTATCCCAAATATGACCATTTTAGCTCCAAGATGTAAAAAAAGTATGAATGACATTTTGGAATTTTCGGTTAATTTAAACTCTCCTGTAGCTTTTCGGTATCCACGAGGGGTTTTTAAAGATGTGCCTTTTGAGAGCCAAAATATTAGATATGGCACTTCACAACTTTTGAAAGAGGGTGATAGTGATACACTTTTTATAGGTTTTGGAAATGGTGTGGGCAGGGCTTGTGAGGTCGCTGATATTTTGAAAGATAAGTTAGATGTAGCGATTTTGGATCTGGTTTTTGTAAAGCCATTAGATGAATTTATGATAAAATCTCTGACTAAAAGATATAAAAAATGGTATATTTTTAGTGATAGTATAAAAATTGGTGGAGTGGGTAGTGCAATTTTGGAGTTTCTGGCAAAGGAGAAAATTCTAAATATTGAGGTTGTAAGTTTTGAGTATGAGGATAAATTTATAACTCACGGTCAAACTAAATTAGTTGAAAAATCATTAAATCTAACATCTAACCAGTTAGCTCAAAGAATAGTGAGCAAATTTGTCACAAAAAATTATGAAAAATAATTAATTGTAATAATTTACATCTCCTTAAATGATATTTCAGTATGATATAATTATTACTTATATGAGGAGTGTGCTATGAAAAAGATTATTCTATTGTTGTTTTTGATTCTTTCATTTGGTTATGGCAAAATTATTTTGGGTGTACATCCTATTTCAAATAAAGCTCAATTAAAAGAGTCGATGAAGTCTCTTACAAACTATTTGTCTAAAGAGTTGGATGAGAAAGTTGTGATTTTTGTGGGGAAAAACTATAAAGATGGTGAAGATAGATTGATAAATGGTCAGATAGACCTGCTCATCATCAGCCCCTATGCTATGTATAAAATGCTAAAAAAATATACACACATAATACCAATGACTCAACTGAAATTAAATAATAAGCTTAAGTATAGGGGAGCTATAATCGTCTCAAAAAATTCAAATATAAATGAGTTGCATGAGATTAAAAATAGGTCATTTATTTTTGGAGACCCCTCATCGACATTTGCTTATGCCATTCCGAAAAAACTACTAAAAATTGCAGGAATTAGACATAGCAAGATATATAGTGTGACAACTCAACCTGAGATTATAAAAGCGATTTCTAGTGGAAAAGTTGTAGCTGGTGGGGTCAAAGAGAGTTTTGCAAAGAAAAATTTAGATAAAGTGAAAATTATTAAATATTCCAAATATCTACCAACTTATGCAGTTGCTGTAAATCTTAAAAAAGTTGATAGACAAAAAATAATTAAAGTCAAAAAAGCTTTTTTAAATTTTCAAAAATCGTTAGATATGGGTCCTTTTGGGATTATTAATAAGTTTAATAGAGTTTCAAGTAGAAAATATTCTGACCTATTTTAATAGTAAAGGAAGTGAAATTAAAGTAGGAACCTCGAACTTGTTCGAGGCTAATTTTAAGCCCTAAACAAGT
>JAOZPA010000039.1 GCA_029932985.1 Campylobacterales bacterium | reverse complement strand
CAAGATGAAAAACAAAAAGCGGAACAAAAAGGAGCAAATTCCAAACAGATTGAAATAGCTAGAAATTTGCTTGATGTTTTGGACTTTGAAACTATCGCTTTAAAAACTGGTTTAAGTATTGAAGAGATAAAAAATTTAAAGGATGAATAGAATTTAGCGGTGAGGGGACAAAAGGCAAAAGATGAGTGGAATTAAATAATTGAAGATGGGAAAAATGGGTTTTTGAATCTTATTTACGACTAATCAAAATTATGTTATAATTTATGAAAAGTAGGAGTGTTTTTATGAAAAAAGTTTTTATAGGATTTATGTTATTTACCAGCTTATTAGTAGCGGAGAGTAATTATGACAAGGTCAGGGAGTATGCCAAAAAGGGGGATGACAGGAAAGTTTTAGAGTATCTTATTCGGTCAGCAAATGCAAATCACACTCAAGCTCAAAATGATTTAGGGGTTTATTATATGGTGCGGACGAAGGATAAAAATCCAGATTTTTTAAAGGCTCATAAGTGGTTATCACGGGCTTCTAAGGCGGGTCACGCGGATGCGATAAATAATTTGGGTGTTTTGTATTTTAAGGGATATGGGGTTAATCAGGATATGAAGAGGGCGATTTTGCTTTTTAAAAAGGCGGGTTTGCAGGGGAGTACACTAGCACTTTTTTCATTGGGGAAGATATATTTGCAAAAGAAGAAATACAAAGTTGCGATTAATTGGTTTAAAAAAGCGGCTGAAAATGGTCATAAAGATTCTCAAAATACGATTGGGTTGATATATCTTAGTGGAAAAATTACCAAAAAAGATTATAAGAAAGCTTTTTATTGGATAAAAAAAGTGGCAGATAGTGGCGATGCAGTGGCGGAAAATAATATTGGGATTTTTTATCTTAATGGTTATGGGGTCAAACAAAATGGTACAAAAGCGATAAAATGGTTTAAAAAATCGGCTAGTAGAGATTATTATGTGGCTCAAAATAATATAATTATGTATTATTTAGCTAAAAAGAACTATTCCGTTGCCTACAAAATGGCTTTAAAATATGCAAAAGCACAAAATCCAACGGCAGGTTATCTATTGGCAGTTCTCTATATAAAGGGTGATGGTGTTAAAAAAAGTAGTTCAAAAGCTATCTATTGGCTTAAGAAATCTGCAAACAAAGGTCACAATAAAGCTAAGGTTTTGCTTTTTGATTTGCAAAATGGAAAGAATTAAAAGCTAAAATTTATCTATTTTTACTTTTTTTCATTAAAAGTCCTCAAATAACCAATATCTTATAATTTTTTTGCTAGAATTTCAGATTAATGATTTTAAATTTTAAAACGAGATATAAGTAAAATTAAATTATAATTCTACCAAATCTTTTACGAGGAGATATATGTGAGAAAAAGTATTTTATTATTTATGCTGTTGTTGTCTTATGTCAATGCAGCTTATGTGGCGGAGCTTAAGTGGGAAAATGGTTGTACATTTTTGAGTTTTTTAGAAAAGTATGAGATAAAGAAATCTATCTATTTTAATTTGGAATATGAGGATAAGCAAACCGTGGCTGAGATTCGTGCGGGGGCTAGGTATCATATTTTGTATGATGATGAAAATGATAAGATTTTACAAATTTTGATTCCCATTGGCGAAGAGTTGCAGATTCATCTTGTGAGAAAAGATGACAAATTGACATTTAATACAATCTTGACCTCTTATAATCAAGAAAATAAATCGGTGCTTGTGGATATTAAACACTCACCCTATTTGGATATTGTAAAGCAAACGAAAAATCGATATTTGGCAGGTGAATTTATACGGGCATTTAAAAAGAGGATAAATTTTAAAAAAGGGATAAAAAAGGGCGATAAAATTGTCATTTTGTATTCACAAAAAGTCAGACTCGGTAGAGTTTTTGGAAATGTAGCGATTGAGAGTGCAATGGTGCAAACAAATGGTAAAAATAATTATATTTTAAAATATCAAGATTACTATTATGATGAATCGGGAAAAATAATAATTAGTCGAGATGGATTTAAAAGACCTTGCCGCTTTCGTAGAATCTCCTCCAAGTTCACCTACAAAAGATGGCATCCAATCCTAAGAAGATACAGAGCCCATTTGGGGGTTGATTATGCTGCTCGAACTGGTACACCCGTAAGAGCCACCGCAGATGGTCGAGTCTCTTTTGTGGGGCGAAAGGGGGGATATGGCAAAACCATAATGATAAAACACTCCAACGGCTACAAAAGCCTTTATGCCCATCTGAGTAGATACAAAAAAGGGATTAGAGGCAAAAGAGTCAAGAAGGGGACATTGATAGGATATGTGGGAAATACGGGCAGAAGCACGGGACCGCACCTACATTTTGGAATTTATCGAAATGGACGAGCTGTAAATCCTGAGAGAAAAATCGTAATCGTCAAAACCAAATCGGTCAAAAACCGAAGTAAATTCAAAAAACTCTTTGCACAAAACAAGAAAAAAATCAAAACCATCATCAAAGAAGATATAGAAAAAACCTCTCTCATCGCTCAAGCTGAGATTGATAAAAATCAAAGTTAATTGATAATTGATATGGTAGCTATTATGTTTTATACCCCCACTCCAAAGTTAAAGGAGTTTTAGCTAATGTCCAAGGAGTTACAAGATTATACAAAGGTTCTAGATAGTTTTTTTATAAATAAGCAGTTTGAGGGGAATACTCTAAAAATAACTGCACTTCTGAAAAAAGTTAGAAAGATTGATAAAAAACTTTTTGTGGAGTATATAAAAAAAATCCCTTATGATATAATCGGGGAAATTTTACTTGTTTTGCCAGATAAACATCTCAAAGATGTTATCAAAAATGTAAATGCTAAAAATTTGGCAAAAGCTATCGAAAAGATGGACAGCGATGATGCTACGGATTTGATTCAGGATATTGAAGAGCTTGATGAATCTGCAGTTGAGACGATTTTGTCATTTTTGAATCAAGAGGACAAAGATGAGATTAACAAGCTCCGAGCCTACGATGAGGGGACTGCTGGGGCCTTGATGCAGACAGAATATTTTGGAGCAAAGATGGAGGAGACGATTCAATCCTCCGTCGATAAACTCAAAATCGCACGAAAACAGGATAATCTCGAAAATATCCATCAAATTTTTGTGGTGGGGACTTTTAATCGCTTACTTTTCTCAATCCCCCTTGAGGAGCTTATCACTTTCGATTTTTCCAAAACCTATGAGCAGATTGTCAGATTAAACGAAAACAGATACAAAGCAAAATATGTTCGAGATACCGATTTGACAGATAAAATCTCCTATCTTTTGGAGGAGTATGGACTTTTGGCAATTCCTGTGGTAGATGAGGATAATGTGCTTGTGGGGAGGATTACCTCTGATGATATGTATGATTTTGAAAAAGAGACCTCCACCGACCAAATCTATAAACTCGCTGGAGTCGATGATGAGGCTGAGGAGGAGGAGAGTATCTTTCGGGCTTCACGAAATCGTGGGCTTTGGCTTTTCATAAATCTATTTACCGCCGTGTCCGCTTCTCTCATCATCGGAATTTTCGAGGAAACTCTACAAAAATATGTGGCTCTTGCAATCTTAATGCCTATTGTAGCTTCAATGGGTGGAAATGCGGGGACTCAAGCCCTCACCGTCATAGTTCGGCAATTAGCCATCGGTACAATTAGTGTCAACAACAGCAAAGATGCCCTAATCAAAGAGATAACTCTATCGATAATCAACGGCTTAGTATTTGCTTGTGTGGTGGGAATCGTGACCTATTATTGGTTTGGAGAGATAAATCTAGGGTTCATAATCGCCATATCTATGCTCATAAATATGTTGAGTGCAGGTTTTTTCGGAGCAATTATCCCCATCTTACTCAAACGTTTCTCCTTTGACCCTGCGATTAGCAGTACCGTCTTGCTCACAACTGTCACCGATATTGTCGGCTTTTTCAGTTTCTTAAGCTTGGCACAAATCTTCTTGGTAAATTAAATGAATACTCAACAAAAATTAAAACTTCTCAAAAAACTTTATCTTTATAAATCGATAGGATATGAATATATTGAGGATGAGATTATAAATAATTCTCAGCCTTTAGTCCCCTCACCGATAAATAATATGGAGGAGCTAAAAAAAGTTGTGATGGATTGTACTCTATGTGAACTTGCAAAGAGTAGAAAAAATGTAGTTTTTGGTGAGGGGGATGAAAATAGTGATATTCTTTTCATCGGTGAGGGGCCAGGGGCGATGGAGGATGAGATGGGAAAACCATTTGTGGGAAATTCAGGAGAGATGTTGACAAGGATTATAGAAAATGTGTTAGACTTAAAAAGAGAGGATATTTTTATTGCAAATATTGTCAAATGCCGACCACCTGATAATCGAGTACCGAGTTTGGATGAGGTGGAGCTTTGTAAGGGTTATCTATTTTCTCAGATTGAGTTTATTAAACCTAAAATTATTGTGACTTTGGGGGGGACTGCATATAAATATTTGACAAATGATTCTAAAAGTTATATCAGTAAAGTCCGAGGAGAAACAATAAATTTTAAAAATATGATACTAATTCCCACATTTCACCCAAGTTACCTACTTAGGAAACCATCTATGAAAAAGGTAGCTTTAATAGATTTTCTAAAAATAAAACGGCTCATCAAGGATATAAAATGACAAAAAAAAATATATTGATTGGCATATTTACACTTTGCATCTTGCCAATTTTAGCAATTTCAAAAAGCACAACACCATCTGGACTCTTGAGTGCTCACAATCTTTTCATAGATTTGGATATTGAGGAGTGCAATGAGGGGTGTTTGAAGGATTATTTGGATAAGGGTTTTGTGTTTTCATTTATGGCGAAATATAAAGAAAATACCAAATCGCAAGAGTTAAGAGATGCTTATTCGCAACTTCAGACTATGTTTAAGGTTAGAACGGATGCTTCGGCATTTATAGATGGTGAAAATTATCTTGATACCAATTCAACGACGAGCAAAAAAATAGCTCTTATTATTCCGCAAAAAAAGATTGGTAAATATGCGATGACCACTACAAACTCTATTATGGCATATCTGCTTTTGGGCAAAGGGGATTTTGAGTTTGAGGTTTTTAATACGGGAGATGAGAGTTATGAAAAGATTTTAAAAGCTTTGGATGAGATAAAAAGCAAAGATTACTCATTTGTCATCGCTCCCGTAACCAAAGTAGGAGCTAGGATAATCATAGAAAATTCCGACTCACTAATAGTCTATATCCCGACCCTAAACAAAAATTTTTTAGGAAGCGAATACAGCAACATCTATTATGGCGGTGTGGATTATTCACGGCAAATCCAAGCACTTTTACCATACGGTAAATCCTCCATCTCAATTTTCAAAACCAAAGGTGAACTTAGTAATAATTTAACCCAAAAGGTCAAATTCAATTTTCCAAATATCTCATTTATTAAACAGATTGACAAAAATCTAAAAGTTGTAAAAACTGCTATAAGACAATCCCGACGGCAAATCCAAGGGCAAACTATATTTTTAAATACTCCTATCGTCAAATCTTCACTCATTCTCTCACAACTTCGAGCAAACAGCGTCAAGCCATACTCAATCCTCTCAACTCAAATAAATTACAATCCAATTCTGCTTACCCTTACTCAATACCGTGACAGAAAAAATTTCCTCATCGCAAACTCCATCGGCGAAAGTGACCTAATGCTACTAGAACTAAACAAAATGCTAAATAGCGATATCAAATACAATTGGATAAACTACTCCACCTCCATAGGAATTGATTTTTTATTCAACCACCTCTACCAAACCAAAAAAATGTTCGCTGAAGAGATAATCGACAATCAAGTCCAATACAATATCTCAATTATGCAACCCCTAAATGCCAAATTTAGAATCATACCATCGATGAGCGAATAAAAAATGAGGCTTATTATTTGGCAATGCGACCCTGTAATTTTGCAATTTGTGGTCAAATATGTTTGATTATTACTACCAAATAGCGGTTATTGGTTCTCCTTTAGAGCCTTTGACCTACAAAAGTGATGAAAAAATATTAGAAAAAAGTATCGTAAATATTACTTTACGAAACAAAGATGTAAAAGGTTTTGTCATAAAAGAGGTGGAAAAACCGAGCTTCAAATGTCAAGATTTAAAAGCAACCAATTTTTATATCCAAGAGAGTTATCTCAAAATTATAGATTTTATCTCTCTCTATTACACCTGCTCAATTGGTGAAGCGGTCAAACTTTTTGTCCCTTTTCAACAAAATGCAACTCCCATAAAAAAAGAGAATTTTTTACTAGATGTCACCCTTTCTGATAAGCAAAAACAGGCCTATGATTTTTTGTCAACTCATCCAAGCTCACTTCTCTTTGGAGATACTGGAAGTGGCAAAACTGAAATATATATGAAATTTTTTGAAAAAATGGTAAATGAGGGTAAAACTTCTCTTTTTTTAGTCCCCGAGATTGGGCTAACTCCTCAACTTCTTAACCGTGTGAAAGATAAATTTAAAGATAAAGTTGCAGTTTGGCACTCCAAAATTACCCCAAAAGCAAAAGAGAGATTGCTTGATAAAATTTATGATGGTGATATAAAAATTATAATTGGCACTCGCTCCGCACTTTTTTTGCCATTACTAAATTTAGGATTAATCGTGGTAGATGAGGAACACGATGATAGCTATAAATCCTCTTTTCGTCCCCGAATAAATGTGCGAGATTTGTCTCTGCTTTTTGGTCAAACTCTAAATATCAAAGTAGTTTTAGGAAGTGCTACCCCATCTCTCACCACTTATCACAAAATTCCTCATTTTCGGCTCAAGGGGAGATTTTTTGAAAATAAAAAAAACTATATTTTTGATAGTGGATTTGATATGATAACTCCAAAAATCAAAGAAAAATTAAAAAATTTAGGAGATGAACAGGCGATAATTTTCCTCCCAACACGAGCAAATTTCAAATATATAATCTGCGGTGCGTGTACCGTAACCATCAAATGTCCAAATTGTAGTATCGCCCTTAGTCAACACAGTTTAAAAAATATGCTCAAATGTCATTATTGCAATTTCACCCAAGCTATCCCAAAGATTTGTACAAGTTGTGGGGCAAAATCTCTAAGTAGTCGGCGGATGGGGACGGCGGAGGTGGCGAGTCAGTTGGAGAGTTTTCTGCCTGAGAAAAAGATACAAAAATTTGATAGAGATGAGGTGACGACTCAGCGAAAATTAACGAAAATTCTGGATGCTTTTAATGATAAAGAGATTGATATTTTGGTTGGGACTCAGATGGTAAGCAAGGGGCATGATTATCATAATGTGAATTTGGTGGTGATTTTGGGGATTGATGGACTTTTGGGTCAGGCTGATTTTCGGGCGAGGGAAAAAGCGATTTCGCTAATGTTTCAGATTTCGGGCAGAAGTGGACGAAAAAGTGATGGCGAAGTGGTGATTCAAACTCAACATAGTGATTTTTTCAAACTTTTTTTAGATGATTATGAACTATTTTTGAAAGATGAGATAACTTATCGAGAAGATTCCTATCCACCATTTCGGAGATTGATGCGGTTTTTGATAAGTCATAAAGATATTAAAAAAGCAAAAGAGGGGTTGGATGAGTTGCTAAAATGTGTAAAAACTCAACCAAATATCGAGATTATTGGTCACGGCGAATCGCTGATTTTTAAAATTGCAAATCGATATAGATACAATCTTTTGATAAGAGCAGAGGGTGTGAAACCTCTACTGCAAACTGCTTATCAATGTAAAAAAACTTTTTGCGAAATCGACATTGACCCTATAAATTTTGCCTAATTAAGGGATACAACTATCTCCTTTAATATTTTTTTATTTTTATACTAAAACTCAATCCATTATCTATATTTTCTACACTTAACTGACCATTATTTTTTTTGATAATCTGAGTTGACATATAAAGTCCCATTCCTGTACCTTTCTTTTTGGTCGTAAAATTGGAATTAAAAATTTTATCAATTATCTCCTCATCAACTCCACCAGCATTATCACTTATCTTTAAGATAATACTATCATCCTCGCTCAAAGATTTAAATTTTATAATTCGATTATTTACATCTATATCCCTGTCCCTAAAGGCATCGCAACTATTGCTAATAATATTTATCAATATATGTTTAAATTCATTTTCAATAATTTCTATCTTTCCCTCATCTTCAAGCTCCATCTCAACCTCAACACTGCATTTTATCAATGAATCTTTAAGCAAAATCAATACACTATCAACCTGCTCTTTATAGGTGCTAACTTTAGTATTGAAATTTGGCCTAAAAAAACTTCTAAATTCTCGCAAAGTATCTGTCAAATGCCTTATCTGTATCGATTGCTCCTCAATATATTCATCTATAACTTCATCATTAATTCTATTTTCAATTTTTCTTATCTCTAGCATATTTGATTGCATCTTAATCGTATTTATGGGCTGAAGCCATTGGTGGGCGATGGAATCTATCATCTCACCCATAGAGGCTAATTTTGACTGAGAAAGTAAAAACTCCTCCTCTTTCTTAAAATTTGAGACATTTCTACAAGTTTTATAAAGAATGGTCAAAATCTGCTCAAGCTCAATAGGTTTCATCACAAAATTAGCAATCCCCAAATGTATCAAATCTAGCAACCGTGAAGAATCATTATATGCAGAAATTACAATAATCGCCTGAGACTCATTTATCTTATGAATCTCATTTATCAATCCATTTCCATCAAGTCGTGGCATATTAATATCTGTAATCACCAAATCAAAATAATGATTTGTACTCTCCTTATAACTATTATACTTCTCAAGACCATCCTGCCCATCAATCGCAGTAGTTACAGAATTAAAAAAATTCTCAAGCATCTCTTCCGTCTCTTCACGTATAAATTTTTCATCCTCAACATATAAAACATTAAAATCTTTACTATATTCATATAAATCATTAAAACTATACATTCTTACCCCTGAATAAATTTTTAACTTACCTATTTTAACTAAAATTTCTAAAATATAAACTGAAAGAAATTTTGTACTTGAATTCTAATTATAAAAAACAAAATTAACAACAAAGAAAATTTAAATCATTTTTTAGCTACAATAACACTAGAAATAATTCAAGATACAATTATTAAAAATTAATAAAACAAAAGGGGAAAATATGGCTTTGAGGAAGATTTTATTGGTGATAGTTTTGTTTACTGTTCACTTGTTTGGGGAGGGTGTCAAATATATCGAGATTCAGCCACTCAAGCGAAAGGTTAATGCAAATTTTTCACAAGTTCACGATGATAAGATTTTGCCTATCATCACTTGGGGGGCGGATACGGCGATTATAAAAGCAAATGGCGATAACAAAATTACCAAATCTGGCTCACTCATTGATAAGATTGGTTATAATTTCAAACTACAAAAAAGTGACGATTTTATCAAGCAATTAAATGATTATGTGAGTGGCAAGACCCCATTTTTGAGAGCGACGGTGGGGATGTTGAGTTTGGCAAATGATATTTTTGTAAAACACCCAGCTCTAAAACCTGTGGTTTTTCATCAGCTTTCGTGGAGTGATGGCGGAGATGCCTTGGTGGTAAATTCCAAAAAAATTAAAACTTTGAGTGACTTGAGGGGTAAGACAATTGTGGTTCAGTACCCCGGACCGCATATTGATATGTTAGCAAGTGCTTTGAAAATTGCAGGTTTAAAGATGAGTGATGTCAATATCAAAGGTGTGCCAAACTTAACTGAAACTAGAAATTCTGACCCCGCATCGGCTATGAGATTAGATAAAAATATTGATGGGGCATTTGTGATTTTGCCAGATGCTCTAGCTTTGACAAATGATGGCAACATCGGCTCGGGGGCTGAGGGAAGTGTGAATGGAGCAAAGATTTTATTTAACACCAAAGCCACCCATATTATCTCTGATGTTTTAGCGGTGCGAAGTGATTATTATGAAAAAAACAGAGCAAAAATCAATAACTTGGCAAATGCTTTATTTAAAGCTCAAAAGATGGTCAAAAGTGATTTTGCCAATAAATCTTCAAGTTTCAAAACTTATGCCAAAATAATTATGGGCGGAAGTGATTTGGATGATTTGATGCGAGACCTCTATGCAGATATGCGACCTACAAATTTTCAGGATAATAAAAAATTTTTAAATAGCAATAATAATCCAAAAAATCTACAATCTATCGCTTATGATACTTCATCAATTTTCAGAAAAGTTAATCTCACCTCCAACTCTTCACAACTTTTATTGCCCTCACTTGATTGGAAAAATTTAGCAAATGGGGTTGATACGACTGAGTATAAACTCAAAAAAAATTCAGTAAAAATTGGTAATTATGTGAGTAATCGGCAAAAATTAGATTTGCTAGAGGATGATACGATTGTTTCATTTATTATAAATTTTCAACCAAATCAAACCACATTTTCCGCTTCTATGTATGAAAAAGAGTTTGAACGAGTGCTGGAGGTGGCGAATACTTTTGCAGGAAGTGTGATTACGATTGAGGGACATAGTGATAATCTGAAATTTTTAAAATCCAAAAAGGCGGGAAAACCTGCATATTATCTCAAACAGATTCGACAATCAGCTAGAAATCTTTCACTAAAAAGGTCTGCTAGTGTTAGAGATGCTATTGTGGATTTTTCAAAGGCAAAAAGTGGAATACTGGATAAAAATCAATTTACAATCATCGGTTTTGGGGTCGAAAAGCCACTACACAATCCTCCGAAAAATAAAAAACAGTGGCTACAAAATATGCGAGTTGAGTTTAGATTAATCAAAACTGATGCTGAACTTATCGAATTTGAAGCGATTTAGGAGAGGATGATGAAAAAATTTTTAAAAACAATTAAATATATCTTTAATACGATAATTTTTACTTTTATTTTTTTTATGTTGGTGGGTATCTTTTTTGGTGACGACATCCCCATAAAAACTCCACAGCAGACAAAAGAGGAGCGAAAATCACTAAATCTCAATAAACTTTCCGCTTCACTGGCTTATAGTGGTGAAATTTTAAATATTCAACAGAGAAATTATGTTATTATTTTTGATGATAGCGGTTCGATGGGTGGTGAGCGGTTGAGCGATGCGAAGAGTGCTTTGAAGTTTTTTTTAGATAGCCTAAAATCTAGCGACAATGTGAGTATGATAGCTTTAAATAGTGGAATTTACAAGGGTAAAGATGATATTTTGGCAACCTATGAGACGATTAGAGCAGATGGTGGAACTCCGCTGGGTCGGGCTTTGAAAAATGCAAAAGATTATATGGATAGCTTGATTAAAAAAAATAGCGGTTATGGTGAATTTGTGATTGTTTCGATTAGTGATGGTGATGCTACGGATGTGACGGAGAGGGAGCTGGAGGGGATTTTGAAATCTATCTATGAAACCCCAGAGGCGGATATAATTTTAAATACGATTGGTTTTCACCTCGATAGCTCAAATAATTTAAACTCCCCCTACTCAAATTTTCTCTCTGCAAATTCGGGTGAGGAGCTAAAAAAAGTTTTTGCTCAAATTGTGGCGGAGAATGAGAATTTTAATATGAATGATTTTAATTGATAAAAGGAGTTGGATTTTATGATGGATAAAATTTATAAATTGCTCGGTGGACTTTTGATGTTTATCGGGCTTATCGGTTTGGCAATAGCTTTTAAACTCAAGACTTTGGCATTGCCTACTATTATTGGGATTGGATTACTGCTTTATGGTGGTTATAAGTTGGCAAATCTCAAAAATAGAAAAACCGATATGAAAACAGGTAATAGGCTTTTTGTCAAATCTGCAATCAAAAAAATTATTTTTATACTTTTTTTCGTGCCGTTTCTGCTATACATTATTAAGGGCAATATGGATGAGCAAAAAAACAAGAATCAACTTAATATTTCTGATGCTAAAAATCTAAAAGGTAAAATCACAATCGGCTATGATGGTTGGGATGGATATAAATTTATGTGTAGCACGGCGATGATGAGTGAGCTTCAAAAGAGGGGTTATCTGCTGAAATGTATCGATACGGGTGGAAATTTCGAGGAGCGATTTAGAAAACTAAAAAATGGTAAATTTGATTTTGCCCTCTCATCGATGGATACACTTTTGACAAACTCAAATGGTCAAATGATTGGAGCGGTTGTAGCTTTGATTGATGAAAGTGATGGTGGAGATGCGATTTTGTCAAAAAAATTTACATCCATAAATCAACTTAAAAATAGAGAGTTCACGGTGGGTTTTATAGAAAATACCCCGAGCAGTTTTTTTTGGAATATTGTGAGTAGTGATTTCAATCTAGCCCCCAAAGCCTCCATAATGAAGTTTAAAAATGACAGCGAGATTGAAAATTCTCTACAAAAACAGAATACAGATGTCTTGGTAACTTGGGAGCCATTGGTTTCAAAAGCAAAAGCGTTAGGGTACAAAAAACTTATCGGTAGTGAAAATATTTCAGGTCTGATTATAGATATTTTGGTAGCTTCTAAATCTACTTTGACAAACGAGAGTGAAAAAATTGATGTTTTACTCTCAACCTATTTTGCCCTATATCCACGAATTATCAAAAAAATCGATGGTGTTAAACTTTTTGGAATTAATGAAAATAAATTTTTGTGGAATGATGACTTTGTATTAAAATCACTTTTAAATATCTCTAAAAGGTTAAATATCACACTGGATAATCCATATTTGCTCATAAATAGCTCTTTTGTAAATAAAATTATTCAAGATTCATTAAACAAAAATGATAGATATTCAAGGTCGATAAAATCTCAACTAAATCGTGGTTTTACTGAATTTGAGTTTGATAAATTAAGTGATAATCATTGGCAAAATCTACAAATCGTGGGAAATTTAAAGCAGGAGAAAATCTCATTTAATACAGGAACTGCAATTTTGACAATACAAGCAAAAGAGAAACTTGAAAATATTGCACAAATCATTAATCAATATCGATATAGAGTTTTAATCAAAGGGCATACATCGCTTCTGGGGGATGAAAAAATAAATTTAAAACTTTCAAATCTCAGGTCGCTGAGTGTATATAATTACCTTACAAGAGTATTAGGAATCGATAGAAATAGATTAAAATCGGTGGGGATTGGTAGCCGTGAGCCATTAGAGCGAAGGGCAGATGAGGGGCTGAGAAATTATAATAAACGACTCAAACGAGTGGAGTTTATATTTTTAAAATAGCTACAAAATTCAAAATTTTTAAAGGAAAAATATGAAGAAAATCATTTTAGGTTTAGTTGTAAGTGCTTTTATGGTCACTTTTGCAACAGCGTTCACCCCTGTAAAAACGGGAGATGGTATGGGGCAGGGTCATAAATTTAATATCAAAGAAAGATATGTCAAGCCAAAGAGGAAAAAGAGAAAAAATCCTGATTATTATAAGTATATTAAAGCTCCATTGATTGGAAAATATCTGAAAAAACTAAAACTCACAACCAAACAAAAAAAGAAGATTTACAAAGATGTGGTTAAAGTTTATCTAAAAAAGCTAAAAAAAATCAAAAAGTCAAATAGAAAAATCAAACCTTTAGAGGAAGCATTTTTTGACATAGACAAAGGATTTAGTGGTGAAAAATATTTAGAGATTGTACATCTAAAATCTAAAAATATTATCTCTCTTGAGATTTCATCTGTTTCTAAAGTTTTGAAAATCTTAAATAAAAAGCAAAAAAGAAAACTTGACAAACTGATTGTAAAGAAAAAAAGAGTTTTAAAAAAAGACAATTCCACAAAACCAACTGATGCAAATAGCACTCAAATTACAGATTCAAATCAAACCAAAAAGGACAAAACTAAATGAGACATTTTTTAGCCATAGCTATCTTAGCTCTACTATTTTCAGGCTGTGCAGACAAAAATCCACAAGCCAATATTCTTCCAAAAGCACACCACGTGATTTTCACCACAGGACTTGACATCGACTCAAATCCCATCGATAATGTAGAGGAGATTACTTTAGATGAGCAAAAAATCTATATCTATGTAAAATGGAAATTACCACTAATCAAAAGAGTGCAAAAAACAAAAATTTTCGATGGAGCAAATAATTTAATTTATAGTACCGAATTTAGCTTCACCCCAGAAACCGTCAATTGGGATACTTGGACTTGGCATAAAATCAATAAAATTATGGATAAAGAGGGGACTTGGAAATTTCAAATATTCTCCGACGATAAATTAGTCATAGAGAAAACAATAGTTGTCAAAAAAACCAAAGAGAGTGATGCAAACCTCTAAAATTTACAGCTTTAAAAATTTCCTATTTTTACTATTCATAATCTCTAGCTACCGATTTTTAGTGCTTTACTCCCATCTAGATTTCATCGATTTATATGGAGATGAAGCCTATTATTGGGGTTGGTCACGAAGCTTTGAGTTTGGATATTACTCTAAACCACCATTTATGGCTTGGATAATTTCGCTTTTTACCTCTATTTTGGGTAATGATGTTTTGTCTATTAAATTGCCATCTTTGGTTTTCGCTCCCCTCACCGCTATTTTTATCTACATAAGTACAAGTGAACTTTTTGATAAAAAGGTGGCTTTTTTTAGTGGAGCGGTATTTTTTACCCTTCCTGCGGTTTCCATCTCCTCATTTATAATCTCGACTGATGTTTTTTTACTTTTCTTTTGGGCAATGGCTCTGATGTTTTTTATAAAAGCTCTCAAAAGTGATAAATTTATCTACTGGCTAGGGGCTGGAATGAGTGGCGGTTTGGGGTTGTTAAGCAAATATACAATGATTCTATTTATTATTTCACTTCTTATCTATCTAGCTTTATCAAAAGAAAATCATAAAATTCTCAAAAACAAAAATCTATATATCACTATGTTTATTGCTGTGATTATCTATTTGCCAAATCTTATATGGAATTATAACAATGAATTTGTGAGTTTTATGCATACCAAAGATATTTCACATATTGATAAAGAGTTGTTTCATTTTAATAAACTTATTGAATTTTTGACCACACAACTAGGAATGATAGGAGTTCTATTTTTCCCTATTTTACTTTTTTTAATTTTCAAACCAAAACTTTCTGATGATAAATTTAAATTTCTCTATATCTTGACAATTGTATTTTTAGGGATTATTTCACTTCAAGCTTTTCTGGCAAAAGCCTTTGCAAACTGGGCATTTCCAGCCTATATTGCAGGAGTTATTTTGGTTTGTTATTATTTGATAAATCATAATAAAATGAAATTGTTATGGAGTGCAATTGTGGTAAATCTGCTTTTAACTATTACAATTTATCATTATCATAGTTTGGCAAATCTTGTAGGGTTTGAGCTAAATTCAAAAAATGACCCATATAAAAGGGTGATGGGGTGGAAAAAAAGTGCAGATAATATTTCTGAAGTTTTGAAAGATTTTCAAGGAGTTAAACTATTATTTGATGAGCGAAAATCAATGGCATCTTTTATCTATTATTTATCTCCCCATCCTTTTAATTCGGTTATTTGGAATCCAAAAAATCTATATAAAAACCATTATGATTTAACTACAACTTTGAGTGATAAAAAGGGTGAGAATTTTATATATATCACTAAAGATAAAAAAACCATAACCAAAATTCAAAATCGTTTTAGAAATAGTAAAAAACTCAAAACTTCAAAAGTAAAACTTTATAAAGATTTTACAAGAACTTATTATATCTATTATTTAGAAGATTTTAAAGGCTACAAATAGTGAAAAAAACTATAATCTTATTTATTATTTTAGCCTCTATTTTTTTGCTCTTTCCCCAAATTGATATAAAATTTAGCTCTCTATTTTTTGATGGCAAATTCTTTTTAGCAGAACACCCATTTGTAAAATTCCTCTACCATTTGGTAGTTTACATCATCATCACCTTTACAATTTTACTAATTTCACTTTTAATAGCAAATCTAATTTTTAAAAAAGATTTTTTTAATATTGGCAGAAAAAAATTAATCTATCTTTTAGTCAGCCTCATAATTGGGCCCATCTTGGTTATAAACTTAGTTTTCAAAGAAAATTGGGGACGAGCAAGACCTAAACATACAGATATTTTTGGTGGAGATAAAAATTTCACCCCTGCATTTATAATCTCAAACAATTGCGATACAAACTGCTCCTTTGTGTGCGGTCACGCCTCGGCAGGATTCTATTTTTTGACTTTAATTCCACTATTTAGACGAAAAAAATTGATAGCATCCTTGGCTTTAGGATATGGTGGAGTTATAGGATTAGTGCGAATTGTACAGGGTGGACACTTTTTGAGTGATGTAATTTTTTCCGCTTTTTTCATCTACTTCTCCTATAAAGTCATCTACTATTTAATTTTTGAAAAAAATATGATAAAATAACTAAATTTAAAATAGGAAAAATTTATGAAAAATTTATGGGACGATACTAAGAAAAAAGAGTTTAAAAGTGATTTGGATTTGAGAGTTTATAGTTCAAATCTTCTAGGTGAAAGTGATGAGTTGGTGCTTCACGGAGGTGGAAATACTTCGGTAAAAATAGATGATATTTTGTATGTCAAGGGGAGTGGTTGGGATTTAGTCTCTATCAAATCAGAAGGATTTGCTCCTGTAAAACTTGATGGATTAAAGGCGATGGCAAAGCTAGAAACTTTGAGTGATACTGATATGGTAAGTGGGCAGAAAAAATTGATGACAGATAAATCTGCTCCAAATCCCTCAGTCGAAGCGATACTTCATGCGATTATCCCCTTTAAATTTGTTGACCATACTCATGCCGATGCAGTGGTGACCATCACAAATAGCAAAAATGGGGTTGAACATATCTCTAAACTTTATCCAAATTTTTTAATAGTTCCCTATGTTATGCCAGGATTTATTTTGGCAAAAAAAATTTATGAGATAAGTAAAGATTTAGATTGGGAAAAGTGCAAGGGGATAATTCTGCACAATCACGGAATTTTTACTTTTGATAATGATGCAAAAAAATCTTACACAAAAATGATAGATGCTGTTACAATCGCAGAGGAGTTTTTGGATAAATTTGCAAAACTTGAGATAGAGCAAAAAGAGAAACAAGTGATAGGAGATGCTTTGACTTTTGTAATGATATTAGCAGAGGCTCGGGGGCATGAGTTGATTATGGTTCAAAATAGGTCTGCTTTAGCTCAACATTTCGCTAGTCAAAAAAATATAAAAACTTTTGCCACTCGTGGTCTGCTGACTCCTGAACATATTATCAGAACCAAAAGAGTTCCACTAGTTTTAGAGGAGGGCGATGAGATAGGTGAAGCAGTTCAAAAATATATGGATAATTATAAAAGTTATTTCAAAAAATTTGCCAAAGATGAGATAATGTTAAATTCAGCTCCAAACTGGATAGTTTTAGAAAATATTGGTATATTAAGTTTGGGTAAAACTGAAAAAGAGGCAAGAATCATTGCTGATATTAATGAACATACAATCAAAGCAATTTTGAGAGCTGATATGCTGGGAGGTTTTGAAAGTATAAGTTTAAAAGATAGCTTCGAGATGGAATATTGGGAATTAGAACAGGCAAAATTAAAAAAATAATTCAAAAATTTTCAACCTCCCCTACCCTCCCCTCCCAAAAGTAGCAAAATAAATTCACGGTGAGGGGACTTTGGTAAGAGACATCAATAAAAAAAGAGCCTTAATTTTATAAATCAGAATTTTTTATTTAAATATTCTCTAAATGATTGAAATTTATTTTGACATATTTGTAGTATTTTAATGGTAATATTCCATGATACATAATATGATGATTTTAATCTACTAAATTTTTCCTCATCTCGGAAAAGATAAAAATTGTATTCTACTAGTTTCCATTTATTGCTAGAGAGTGAATCTTTGAGCATACGATAACTTGCTAGTCTCTCCTCTAGTCCATAGGCAAAGTCGATTTTTTTGAGTATTTTGAGCCAGAGAGCGTAATCTTGTCTTCTGTCCATTATGGGCATATAGACTTTGCCTATTTTTTTGGTGTCGTAGATGGCGGTGAGGCAACCGATGTGGTCTGATTTGAGTAAATCGCTATATGAAACTTTTGTGGGAGTCTTTTTGGTTCTATTTATTTTTTCACCTTGTTCATTTATCGTTTCATATTGAGTGTAGGATAAAGCACAATCCTTTTGTTGCATAAATTTAATCTGCTTCTCTAGCTTTTGTGGTTTCCATAAATCATCTGAATCTAGGAAAGCGATATATTGCCCTTGAGCCTCTTCTATAGCTCTATTTCGAGAAATCGCTGCTCCACTATTTCGATTTAATTTAATTAGCTTAATACGATTGTCTTTTTGTAAGTATTTCTCTATAATCTCATTTGAATTATCTGATGAAAAATCATCAACTATTATCATCTCCCAGTTTTGATATGTTTGAGCTAAAACTGATTCTATTGTTTTGTCAATAAACTTTTTGGCTTTATATGAGGGTGTTATTATTGAGACTAAATTATTCATATATTTTCTTTAATTTTTCTTTGGTGATTATATTTTGCCATTCATATTTCTTTTTTATGGATTTAAGTTTTTGTTTTATTTCACTATAATTATTTTTTGCATATTCAAAAGCTTTTATTATAGATTTTTCATCTTTTCTATCAAAGAGAAGTTTTTCAAGCCCATTATCTCTTAAAAATCTACCATTTTCACCAACATCAGTAGATATAAAAACTTTATCGTACTCTAATAATGAGTAAAATACAGCAGATTGAGTTGCATTTTTGTATGGCAATATAAAAATATTATGGTTCTCCTGTTTCTTCTGTAGAACAGAAATACCTATTATTAGGCTTTTTAA
>JAOZPA010000001.1:25062-50699 GCA_029932985.1 Campylobacterales bacterium | reverse complement strand
AAGCTAAAGATATTTTAGAAAATATCACAATTGATTCACAATCGGTCGAAGATGTCAAAGGATGGTTAAAATAACCGTAAGGTGAGATTTTTCATCCCACCTTTTACTATTTTGCTTTATTTTCTATAAAGATGTGACTCTTCACTCTGTTTTTGATGCAAAAAATCACCAAACAAAATCAAAGCCACCCCTCGAATATGACTCACTTTGGACTCAATATCACCAATCGTCCCCTTGTAAATCGCCTCATCACTCCAAGTCGCCTTCTCAACCACCCAGCACGGAGTATCAAATTTATAACCCATCTCTAAAGCTTTTGTCTTAAGTTTATCTAACAGTAAAATTGACAAATAAAAAACCAGCGATGAATTTTTACACCTCAAAATATTTTCTAAACTTTCAGGATTTGGAGTTTTGCCCTCAATTCGGCTCAAAATTAGAGTTTGCGAAACCCCCGGAATTGTGTATTCAATCCCCAAACTTGCCCCTGCTCCAAAAACTGCACTTACCCCTGCAATCACTTTATACTCTATTTTTTTCTGTTTCAAAAACTCAATCTGCCTTGCAATCGTAGAGTAAATCGAGGGGTCACCCGTATGCACCCGAGCCACAATTTTATCTGAATATTTTTCTAAAAACTCAAATATCTCACCATATTTCATATTTTGCGAATCATAAATTATCGCCTCTTTTTTACAATGCCCCAAAACTTCCTTTGGCACTAACGACCCCGTGTATAAAACCACATCTGCAATTTTCAGGATTTTATAAGCCTTAAGTGTAATCAAATCGGGGTCACCAGCCCCTGCACCGATGAAATAAATCATAATTTTTTGCCTTTAATTATTTCAGTTCTCCCCAACTTTTGCCAATACTTATGCCAACTTTTAGTGGAATAGAAAGTTTAATATCATATTGTGTATCTATACTTTCCATAATTTTTACTATTTTTTTGCTAAAATCCTCTACTAATTCACTTTTAACCTCAAAAATTAACTCATCGTGGATTTGCAATAGCATTTTTATCTCATCGCTTTCCAGTTTTGAACTCTCCAACATCGAAAGTTTTATCAAATCTGCACTACTTCCTTGAAAAATTGAGTTTAAAGCTTCTCGTAAATATCCCGATTTTTGAAAATCATTTGCCGACTCAAAATCAAAATATTTTTTTCGCTTTAGCAAAGTTTCAATATATCCAATCTCTTGAACTTTGGTATGAACTTGAGAAATATAATTTTTGACCGTTGGAAATGATGCAAAATAACTCTGAATATACTCTTTTGCAATTTTTTGTGAAATCCCCAAAGTCTGCCCCAGTTTTCTAGCTCCCATTCCATATAGAAGCCCAAAATTTATAGTTTTGGCAATTGCTCTTTTTTCCGTTGCTTCACTTTCGCCAAAAATTTTAATTGCAGTTTGGAGGTGAATATCTAAATTATTTTTAAAAGCATCCATCAAAACTTCATCTTCACTAAAATGAGCCAACAAGCGAAGTTCAATCTGCGAATAATCCACACTCACAAATTTATAGCCCTCTCTTGCGATAAATCCTTCACGAATCTCTCGCCCCATTTTGGTACGAACTGGGATATTTTGCAGATTTGGATTTTTGGAACTAAGCCGTCCTGTCGATGTGCCAGTTTGCACAAACGAAGTGTGAATCCGCCCATCTTTTGAATTTTTACTATATTTCATCAATGGCTCAATATAGGTAGATTGCAGTTTCGCCACCCCTCTAAACTCCAGAATTTTACGGATAATCGGATGGCTATCTTTTAACTGCTCCAAAACACTCTCATCCGTGCTATAACCAGTTTTTGTTTTTTTGATGACCCGAAGTTTCAGATGTTCAAACAAAACTTCACCCAACTGCTTAGGCGATTTGATATTAAACTCTCGCTCACTAAGCTTGTGAATCTCATCGGTGAGTGTTTTTAAATTTGCTTGATTTTTTACTTTAAGTTTAGCAAAAAAATCTACATCTATCTTTATCCCCTCCTTTTCCATATTTAACAAAATTTTGATAAATGGAAACTCCAAAGTTTTCATCAACTCTTTCATATTCTCATCAAATTTACTCACAAAAAGATGGTATAGTTTCAGACTCATCCACGCATCTTCACCTGCATATTTACAAGCCATCTCAATATCTACACTCGAAAAATCCTCACCCTTTTTCACTACATCTTTAAACTTCACCATCTCATACTCAAAATGTCGCTTTGCCAAACTGTCCAATCCAACCGTCATTGAGGGGTTTAAAAGCCACGACATTATCATAGTATCAGCTTCTATTTTTATATTTTTTAGTCCAAAATTATTTTCTATAATTGCCAAATCATATTTTAGATTCTGACCCACAATTTTAGATTTTTCAAAAAGTTCATTTAGTGCAGTTTTGGCATCTGATAAGCTAACTTGCAAAGTCGCCCCTAAATAATTATGAGAAATAGGGACATAATACCCCTCACGGAAATTTAAACTAAAAGAGAAACCCACTATTTTAGCAGTATGGGAATTTAGAGAAGTGGTTTCGGTATCGAAAGCGACAATTTGATTTTGTTTTATCTCTTTAATCACTTCAAATAATTTCTCTTTGGTATCTAGCAAAATTGGTGTAAATTTAACCTCTGGAGCTTTTGGGGTTTTAAAAACCGCTTTGATTCCATAACTTAAAAGTGTGTCTTGGATTTTGAAAAGTGGATTTTCTGGTGGAGGCAAGAGATTTAAATCTAGCTCAATATTTTCATCTAATAGAACTAGTTTTTTGCTCAAAATCGCATTTTCCCGAGAGGTAGTTAAAAGAGTTTGTGTCCTTTTATTTGGAATTTTTTCTATATTTTCCAAAATCTCCTCAAGATTATCAAATTGTGCCAAAAGTTTTTTAGCCCCTTTATCTCCAATCCCCTTAACCCCTTTGATATTATCAGCCACATCTCCCACAATTGACAAAT
The DNA here is from genome assembly GCA_029932985.1 of Campylobacterales bacterium. Lineage (GTDB taxonomy): Bacteria > Campylobacterota > Campylobacteria > Campylobacterales > JAOZPA01 > JAOZPA01. The sequence continues at coordinate 47,745 of JAOZPA010000001.1, read as the reverse complement.
AATCAACTACCTGATTTGCAGGAATTCCAAACTTTTCAATGCACCCTTTTTCATCAACTTCCAATTTCCGTGCAGGGTCATAAATCATAACTTTTTTATCAATAATTAACTGATACAAATCTTTATCGTGAGTTATAATTTTGACAAAGATATTTTTCTCTTTTGCTTTTTTGGTAAGAGTTGCGATAATATCATCCGCTTCATACCCAGCACGAGCGATGACCTCAAACCCCATCTGCTCAATCATCGAAATAGCAATTGGTAACTGCTTTACTAAATCATCAGGTGGAGGCTTTCGGTTTGCTTTATAGGTTTCATCTAGCTCATGACGAAAATTTTTGCCCCTTGGGTCAAGAGTGAAAATTAGGTAATCGCTTTGATGTTCTTTTTCTATGGAGTTGATGAAATTTATGAATCCTGTCAAAAGTCCTGTGGGAAATCCATCTTTACTTTTGAGGTACGGCAAGGCATAATAGCTTCTAAAAAATAGCCCGAATGTGTCGATAATAGTTAGTTTTTTCATCATACCTCTTCACCTGTTAAGTTTTCAAATATGTGCCAAATGTTGTCGTAAAGCATATTTTGATTGGCTCGTAGATAGCCTCGCATCTCGTCAAAAATGTATGTGTGTTTATTGTATGGTTCGTTTTTTAGCACGAGTAAGAGGTAGTTTTTTAGGTGGTCTCCTATCTTGTCTTCGTAGATTTCTGGTCCTCCGCCATAGTCATTTAAAAATGTCATATAGCCCTCAAATGCGATAAGTTCCATCTGTTGTAAAGTTTTGTTATTGACTTTGCTTTTTTTTGCTTTGCTTAAAATGGAGTTAATTTTTCGCACACTAATCTCTTTTGGATAGCCTTTTGGGGTGGAACTCTCACTTGCTTTTGAAATTTCATCTATAAAAATTTTATCACCACTCCCTAGTAAATTCATATTTAAAAATGCCTTTGTCTCTTTTGAAAAATTATAAATCTCTCTTAAAATCTGCTCTTGATTTTTTTCATCCATTTGAAAAAAAACTTTTTTAATATCCCTAAATGTAGCCACAATCTCTCCTTTATCTAAAGTTGGATTATAACATTTATAAGCTGTATTGGAAATGAGATAATTTTATTGAACTCCTTAAACCTTTTGTGCTATAATATTACAAAAATTATTAGGAGGAGATTATGACAAATAAAGAGTTGTTAAAAGAGATTAAGCGGTTACGAAAAGAAAATTTAGAATTAAAAGGGATTAAAACAGAAACTATTCCTGAAATTAAGATTTATAGTTTTAGCAAAATTGATGATGATGATTTAGAGGAGCTGGTGGATATTGAGCAAATTTATGAAAATAAAATTTTTAATGAATGGTTTAATTTTAAATATGAGATAAGTGATGAGGTAGTGGATTTTTTACAAAAATTATTAGATAAAAATGGTCAACTGATTTTTGATTATTATGAAGAGGATTTGAAGATGCATTTTTTAGCTCCATTGATTAATAAGGTTGATTTTTTAATGATGAAAGAGAAAGTAAGAAATTTTTATGATGCTCCATTGACCTATAAAACCGATAAATTTATTTTTAGTGGTGCGACTGATTTTATGATTTCATCAGGTATTAAACGAGCTAAAAAACCATATTTTTTTATTCAAGAGTTTAAAAAATCTATAAAGCCTACAAATCCCCAACCGCAACTTTTGGCTGAGATGATTAGTGCTGTGGAGTTAAATAAAACCAAAACTATTCGTGGAGCTTTTACAATGGGAGAGAGTTGGAGATTTGTGATTTTAGAAAAATTGGAAGTTGATAAATATCAATATTTTATATCAAAAGTTTTTAATAGTACAAATATAGAAGACTTAAAAGGGATTTATAAAAATTTGAAATTTGTAAAAAATGAAATTATAAAGATGGTAGGAAAAGAAAAATAAATTTAGAGGTGAGGGGTTGTTAAGCCCCCATAATATTTTAAAACCTATGAAACTTCAGCATCTATAATATCGTCATCATCTTTTTTCTTCTTTTTCATATCTGGCCCACTTTTTGGCTCATCTGTTTTGCAATCACCAGCTCCACTTTGACAACCACCTTGCCCAGCCTCAGCAGAAGCTTTATACATCTCTTCACTCACTTTATTTAAAGCCTCAAGTTTGCTATCAATCTGCTCTTTAGTCACATTTTCATCTTTCAAAATCTCTTTGATGTCATCAACTGCTTTTTGAATTTTAGCTTTTGTCTCTTCATCAACCTTATCACCCATCTCTTTGATAGATTTTTCGGTTTGGTGAACTAGAGAATCCGCTTGATTTTTAGCATCTACCAACTCTTTTCGTTTGCTATCTGCCTCTTTATTTGCCTCAGCTTCCTGCACCATTTTTTCGATTTCAGCATCACTAAGCCCCGAAGAACCGTTGATTGTGATAGTTTGCTCCTTGCCACTAGCCTTATCCATCGCACTTACATTTAGGATTCCATTTGCATCCATATCAAAAGTTACTTCGATTTGTGGAATTCCTCGACCAGCTGGTGGGATTCCCTCAAGGTTGAATTGTCCCAAAGATTTATTATCTTTTGCAAACTCTCGCTCACCTTGGATTACATGAATTGTAACAGCGGTTTGGTTATCTTCAGCCGTTGAGAAAGTTTGCTGTTTTTTAACAGGAATTGTAGTACCTTTTTCCACGATATGAGTCATAACTCCACCCAAAGTTTCAATTCCCAAAGTCAAAGGTGTAACATCTAGTAACAATACATCTTTTACATCCCCTTTGATAACTCCTCCTTGAATCGCCGCTCCAATCGCCACAACCTCATCAGGATTTACCGATTTATTCAAATCTTTACCAAAAAATGCTTTAATTTTCTCTTGAACTAATGGAATCCGTGTTGAGCCACCAACCATAACAATCTCTTTAATCTCACTTGGTTCTAAATCTGAATCTTTTACAACTTGTTTGATTTTTGTGATAGTGTTCTCAATCAAATCTTCAATCAAACTCTCAAATTTACTTCTGGTGATTTTTTTCACAAAGTGTTTAGGTCCAGTTGCGTCCATTGTGATAAATGGCAAATTAATTTCAGTTTCATTCGCACTTGAAAGCTCTTTTTTTGCATTTTCTGCACCATCTTTAAGTCGCTGAAGAGCCATCACATCATTTTTAAGGTCAATTCCAGTATCACTTTTAAACTCAGATGCTGCCCAGTCAATCAATCTATTATCAAAATCATCTCCACCAAGAAAAGCATCACCACCAGTTGCCAAAACTTCAACAACATTATCACCCGTTTCAAGAACAGTTACATCAAAAGTACCACCACCAAGGTCATAAACCACGATATTTTCACTCTCTTTTTTGTCCATTCCATAACTCAAAGCTGCAGATGTTGGCTCATTTATAATTCTTAAAGCATTAAGCCCTGCAATTTGAGCTGCCTCTTTAGTAGCTTTTCGCTGAGAATCATTAAAATATGCTGGAACAGTAATAACCGCATCAGTTACCTCTTCACCCAAATATGCCTCTGCATCCTCTTTTAGCTTCATCAAAACTTTTGCTGAAATCTCTTGAGGTGTATAATTTTTGTCATCAATATGAATTGAACAAGCTCCATTTCTATCTACAATCTCATAAGGTAATCTGCTTTTTGCCTCTTTTGCCTCTTTTTCATCGCACATCAAACCCATAATTCTTTTGATTGAGTAGATAGTTTTTTTCGGATTTGTAACCGCTTGTCGTTTTGCAGTTTCACCTACCAAAACTTCGCCTTTGTCCGTAAATGCCACAATTGAAGGAGTTGTATTTTTACCCTCTTTGTTTGCTATTACTTTGCTCTCGCCTTTTTCAAAAATCGCTACACATGAATTTGTTGTACCTAAATCTATTCCTATTAATCTTCCCATTTACTATATCCCTTTTTTAATAATTTCTTCTTTTCAATGTAAAAAAGTTCAGCAGAAGCCAAACCTACACTATTTTGCTACACTCACCATCGCAGGTCTCAAAATTCTCTCTTTGATTTTATAGCCCTTTTGATAAGTTTCTACCACATCACCCTCATTATGAGTTTCACTCTCAACTTGCATAATCGCATTGTGAACATTTGGGTCAAACTCACTATTTTCAATCGATTCGATTTTATGCTTCTCAAAAACTTTTTGAAACTGCTCAAGAGTTAGATTAAAACCCTCTTTGACTTTGTCATAAAGTTCATCATTTTCACCATCATGAATATCAAAAGATTTTGCTCCATTTTCTAGTGAATCTATTACATTTAATAGGTCATAAGCAAATCCCTCATAAGCATACTCTATCGCTCTCGCTTTTTCTCGCTCCATTCGCTTTTTTAGATTTTGATATTCCGCCTCATTTCTAAGCATTGTATCGTTTAATTTAGCTATCTCCGCCTCAAGTTCACCAATTTTTTGCTCTTTTATCACAAGTTCTAAATTTTCCATATCAATCACTTGCTCTGGTGCTGACTGCTCTTTTGACTCTTCCTCTTTAGGTTCTTGATTTTCATCTTTGGTTTCTACCCTGTTTTTATCTTCAGGCAACTCACTCTCCTTTAAAAAATTTTATAAGATAACTATTTTTAGTTATCATTTGCAATGAATTACAGTATTATACAATATTGAGTGCCATCTTGTCAAGGGTAATATGAAAAAGATTCATAAAGTTTATTGAGTGTCTTTGGCTAAAGGTTGTTTTATGCTGCTCTAAAGCTATTTTTCTTTTTTAAATAATCTGATTTTAACTAATATTATGATAGACTAAAGTCTTTAACTACATTATTAAAATAAATACTACACAAAGAATATCAATGAATCAAGAAGAATATCAAAAAGAACAGAAAGAAGTAAAAGAAGTGAAAAAAGAATATCAGAACTTTGAAAGTTTTGGTTTTTCAAGCGAAATACAAAAAGGTGTCACGGATGCAGGTTTTAAACTTCCAAGTCCAATCCAATCTGTAACAATACCTAAAATTTTTGAGGGCTTAGATATAGTAGCTCAAGCTCACACGGGTACAGGAAAAACAGCAGCATTTGGACTTCCACTTATGGATATGATGGCATTAAACGAGGGCGTTCAGGGACTTGTGATAACTCCTACACGAGAGTTAGCAAATCAAGTAGGTGATGAATTATATAGATTAGGCTCAAATAAAGGTATCAAAACTGCAACAGTTTATGGCGGTCAGTCATATTCTAGGCAACTTAGCAGAATCGAAAATGGTGCAAATATCATAGTGGCAACTCCTGGGCGATTACTAGATATGTTGAAGAGTAAAAAATTAAGAGATTTAAAACCTAAATTTGTGGTGCTAGATGAAGCTGATGAGATGCTTGATATGGGATTTTTAGATGATATTAAAGCAATTTTTAAGTTTATTCCATCGGAGCGACAAACTCTACTTTTTTCAGCAACTATGCCTGAACCTATCAAAAAATTAGCTAAAGTAATTTTGAAAAGTCCACATTTTATCTCTGTGACTAAAAATGAAATTACAAACTCAAATATCAAACAACAATATTATATCATCGAAGAGTATGAGAGAGATGATGCAATGACTCGACTTTTTGATTTTTTTAATCCAAAAAAATTAATTGTTTTTTGTCGAATGAAAAGAGAAGTGGATAGAGTAGCTACACTTTTACTCTCTCGTGGGTATTCCGCAAAGGGACTTCATGGTGATATGGAGCAACGACAACGGGAAGAGGTGATTAGAAGTTTCAAAAAAGGTGCAGTCGATATTTTGGTAGCAACTGATGTAGCGGCTAGGGGACTGGATATTTCTAATGTAACTCACGTGTTTAATTATCATATTCCATTTGACCCAGAGGGTTATGTGCATAGAATTGGGCGAACTGGAAGAGGGGATAATTCTGGACTTGCTATTACATTTGCTACACCTTTGGAGTTTCGAGAGCTTTCACGGATTCAAAAAAAGGTCGGAGCGAAGATAGAGCATTGTTTTATCCCAACTGCTGATGAGGTGAAAGATATTCATCTTGAGAGATTTATAGATGAGATTAAACACCAAAAAATTGACCAGAATGCATCAAAAATTATGGAATCACTAGAGCAAGATATGGATATTTCACAGATTTGCTATAAGCTCTTGAGTATGCTTGGGAGCAAGATTGAGATAAGTGGGTCTAATAAAATTGGGATTGACAAAGATAGAATCAAGCGAATTTTAGAACAAAAAAAGAGAGATTCAGGTAACCGTTCACGAGGTGGAGGTGGAGGAAATAGAAGATTTAGAGGTCGAAGTGGTGGCGGAAGTCGAGATGGCGGGGGCGGAAGTCGAGATAGAAATGGAGGCGGTGGAAATCGTGACAGAAGAGGCGGAAGCGGAAGTGGAAGTGGAAGTGGAAATAGTGGCAATAGAAGACGAACTCAAAATAGGTAAAACCTAAAACTCCAAGAGAGAATATTAATAAATTAAGTGATATAAATTATTAATAATGTAGTTAAATGTGGGTTATGTAAAAATCATAGCCTACAAAAATTTAGGATGCAAAATCTCATTCTAACTTAATTTATATTTAAAAGTTTTTATTTTTCTCTCTAACTCTCTCATCACATATTTTTCATAATCTCATTTCTCTCCATACTTCTCTTCTTTATTTTTTATGACTAACAAAAAAAGCTTACCTTATATTAAAGATATTATTATAGAATTTCAAAAAGGGAATTTGATTAAATATTAATTTTTTTTTATAAAAACTTTAATTTTTCCTAAAATTATGGTATAATCTTAAACTTACATTATTTAAGAAAAGGAAACAAGATGAGAATACTTATTGTTGAAGATGAAACTACACTAAACAAAACAATTGCTGAGGGTCTAGGGGAATTTGGTTATCAAACTGATACATCTGAGAATTTTAAAGATGCTGAATATTTTATTGGTATTAGAAATTATGATTTAGTTCTTTGTGATTGGATGTTGCCTGATGGTGATGGAGTTGAGCTTATTAACATTGTAAAAGCCAAATCTCCACGAACTGCTTGTGTGATTTTGTCTGCAAAAGATGATAAAGAGAGTGAGATTTCAGCACTAAAATCTGGGGCAGATGATTATATTAAAAAGCCGTTTGATTTTGATGTGTTGTTGGCTAGAATTGAAGCAAGACTTCGATTTGGTGGGACTAATATTATCAAGATAGATGATTTGGTGATTGACCCAGATGAGGAGAAGATTACTTACAAAGAGCAAGAAATAGAGTTGAAGGGAAAACCATTTGAAGTGTTGACTCATTTAGCACGACATAGCGACCAAATTGTTTCTAAAGAGCAATTGCTAGATGCTATTTGGGAAGAACCTGAACTTGTTACTCCAAATGTTATTGAAGTGGCAATTAATCAGATTCGACAAAAAATGGACAAACCTTTGAACATCTCAACTATTGAGACTGTACGAAGAAGAGGTTATCGATTTTGTTATCCAAAAAAAGTATAAGAACTAAATTTGTTATACAATTAGTACCCGCTTCGGCGGTGCTGATTATTATATTTTCCGTAGGTTTGTATTATTTTATCAAAGCTTCAATAGAAGATGATATTAAATCACAATTAATTGGTCAAGCTCAATATGAAGCGACCAAAAATAAAAATGGTGAGCGGTTTCGTTCTATCAAAACTCTATTTAATGTAAATGGTGTTAATCGTGGAGTGGATATAAATCCTACTCGTGTGCAAGTTGTAATTGAAACTGAAAATGAGATTACTCAAAGTAGTTTTGAAAGAATTAAAAGAAAGAATAAAGAATTTTTGATTTTATATTATCCCATGGCCGATACAAAGGCAAGTTATGTAAAAATTGAAAAAGATATTACTCATACTGGTGTGCTGTTACAAAAGATTTTAAAAAGTATTTTGATTATCAATCTCATAGCAATATTTCTGATAATTTTTTATGCGATAGTTCTTTCAAAAACACTTATGAGTCCGATTACGACATTAACTAGAAAATTAGTCAAGATGAATGAGGGGTTTTTAGCTCCAATTGAGACTAAAAATTTACCACTTGAATTTGAAGAGCTGGGGTGTAGTTTAAACAAACTGATTGACCGAATTCAAACTTTTGTGAAATATCAAAAAGAGTTGTTTATTGGGATTGCTCACGAGTTACGGACACCATTAGCGGTGATGAAAACTAAAAATGAAGTAACTCTAATGCGAAGTCGAAATTCAGCAAAATATATTGAAACTATCAATGTTAACATAAATAGTATCAATGATATGACTACAATGATAGGAAATGTGCTAGAAATAGGCAGACAAGAGGGTGCACAGTTTGAAGAACCCAAAAAATTAGAATTAATAAAGTTTTTAAATGGTAAAATAAGGGACTTTAAATTATTAGCGAATAAAGATAGAAATGTTAAGATTATTGGTGATTTGCAACCTCAAGAGTTTGAAACAATTATGCAAAAAACACTTCTAGTTCATATCCTGCAAAATTTTGTGCAAAATGCAGTGAAGTTCACCCATCAAGATGGAATCGTGATTGTAAAAGTTTATCGAATAGGTAAAAGTTTAGCAATTGATGTGATTGATGAGGGTGATGGAATTGATGAGAGCAAAGATTTATTTGCACCATTTAAAAGATATGGAAATAAGAGTGGAGCTGGACTAGGACTATTTTTGGCAAAAGGTGCTGCTGATGCGATTGGAGCGACTTTGTCGTTGAAAAATCGTAAAGATAGAAATGGTGTGATAGCAAGTGTTGTATTAACGAATGAAGAGATTAAGAGCCAATAATCAAATACTCTACGAAATGAGGAGGGTAATTGATGAGTGAATATAGAAAAGAGCTGTTTGATAATTTGTCTGACATAGTTGTTGTAAAAAAAGGTGGAAGAATTCTTGATGCCAATAGGAGTTTTTTCAAGTTTTTTACGAATATGAAAAATTTAGAAAATATAAAAGGGAAAAGTCTCTCGATTTGTCGTTTTTTTAAAAAAGAAAAGGGTTTTATTTACCATGTAGATGATGCAAAATGGATAGAGTTTGCAAAAAAATATCCAAATCATACACATAAAGCTAAAATCCAAAGAGGTAATAATACTTTTATTTTTAAATTAGAAGTGATTGAAAATAGTGGTTCTACAATAATTTTATTAAAAAATATTTCTGATGTTCAAACCTGTAAAGATTCAATATCTCAAATAAATCAAATGTTTGAAGAGAGTGAATCTAAATTTAATCAATATAAAAAGGCTCTTAATAAAAATTCTTTAATTACTATCTCTGATGCTGATGGAAAAATTACTGAAGTGAGTCGAAATTTCTTGGAGATGACAAGTTATACCAAAGAGGAAGTAATAGGCAAAGACCACACGATATTAAAAGATGAGTCTATGCCTGAGTCTATATATAAAGATATAGAGGAGACAGTTAAGTCAAAGGGAACATGGCAAGGTGTCACAAAGAATCTCAAAAAAGATAAAAGTTCATTTTATGCAAATAGTTCAATTACACCTATTTTGGATAAAAATCAGAATATTATAGAGTATTTGTCCATAAGACAAGATATTACTAATCTTATTTTATCTCAAAATCTTACGAAAAAAGCTACAAATGAGAAATATCTCTTTTTGTCAAATATGTCATCTATTTTAAAACATCCTCTGAGTGATGTTGGAGATATTATCAGCAGACTAAAATCCTCCGCCAACCTTTCGATGCAAGATTTGATTGATTTAGAGAAAGCTGACGAAACAAACACTACATCGTCAGAGATAATTAATGATATATCAGATTTTTCAAACTATTCAAACGGTGATATAAAAATAGAGCCTATTGAGGGGAAAATTAGTGAGACTTTAGAGAATCTAATGAGAAGATGCAAAGAGCAAGCTTCTGAAAAAAAGATTTCATTGAATTTTAATTTAGATCCTGATTTGCCCAATCTTATTAAAAGTGACTTTGTCAAAATAGAGAGAGTTTTGTATAATTTTATCACGAATGGTATCAAATTTACAAACAGGGGTGGAAGAGTTGACCTTAATGTAGAGGTTATGAAAACTGATAAAGATAGTTGCAATATCAATTTTGAAGTGAAAGATAATGGAATTGGTATAAAAGAGGAACATCTTGATAAAATTTTCAAGCCATTTATCCAAGTCAAACAACCTATAATAAAAGATTATCAAGGTACAGGATTAGGATTGGCAATTTCAAAAGAGATTATTGAACTTTTTGATACCAAGATAGAGATAAAAAGTCAGGAAAATAGAGGAACTATTTTTAGTTTTGAATTAAATTTTGAAATACCAACATCTGGTACTAGTTCGACTCAAAAAACTACAAAAGAGGTTACCGTTACTCAAGGAGTTGGTAGAGTTTTGGTAGTTGATGACAATATGGTGAATCGAAAACTTATGGAAATTCTACTGAAAAAAAGAGACCTTTATTGTGAACTTGCAGTCGATGGAAAAGAGGCACTAGAAAAGGCAACCACTAATAAATTTGATTTAGTTTTGATGGATATTCAGATGCCTGTTATGGGTGGAATTGAATCTATGCAAAAAATTCAAGCTTATGAAAAACAAAATGGTATTGAACCCAAAACCGCTCTTGTCTCTTTAAGTGGAAATGTATCGAGAGAGGATAGCAAATCATATATGGCGGCTGGATTTAATGATTGTTTGACAAAGCCACTAAGAGAACCAGACCTAGATATTAAGTTAAAAAAATATATAACTTTGCAAACCACAGTGCAACAGGTTGAAGTCCAAGAGAAGCAAGAGAAGGGCTTAAATAGATTTGAGCTAGTGGCACAAGAGTTAGAGTTAGATATGGATTTTTTACAAGACTTAATGGAGATGTTTTTCAGCGATAATAAAGGTGAGAGAGCAAAATTTGCATTTGCTATTGAAACTATTGATTTTAAAAGTATCAAATATCACGCACATAAAATCAAAGGTTCATCTTTAAATCTTAAACTTGATGAGATAGCTTTTATAGCCGCAGAGTTAGAGTTAGGGGCGAAAAATCGAGAATTAATTGATTATGATAAAAAATTTCAGAAATTAATAACTATAATTGATAAAATAGAGGAAGATTTTAATAGTATTTAAGTTTTAATAGTGTATAAATATTTAAAATTATTATGAGGAAATTTTATATGTCACTATTAATTACTGATGAATGTATCGCTTGTGATGCTTGTAGAGATGAGTGTCCCACAGAAGCTATTGAGGAGGCGGACCCGATATATATAATCGAGCCAGATATTTGTACAGAGTGTGTTGGGTATTATGATGAGCCTTCTTGTATTGCAGTGTGTCCTGTTGAGTGCATAATTGCAGACCCAAATAATGTTGAAAATCTTGAAGAGCTAAAGCTTAAATTTAGACAACAACAGGAACTCAAATCCTAATGGCAAAACGAACGGCTGTCATAGATATAGGCTCAAACTCAGCAAGACTTGCTGTCTATGAAAAAAGTAGCCGTTTTGCTTTTCATCTACTCAATGAAACGAAAAGTGTTATAAAAATTGCAGAGGGTTGTTATGATAATGACAACTTTCTCCAAGAGATTCCAATGCAAAGAGCAATGGATGCCCTTGGTGAATTTATGACCATAGCCACATCTTTAAAATGTCGAAAAATACTTTGTGTTGCCACTTCTGCTCTTCGTGATGCCAAAAATAAACAACAATTTATATTAGATGTTAAGCAAAAATTAAAACTTAATATAAAGATTATTAATGGTGAAAAAGAGGCATTTTTGGGAGCTCTCTCCGCTATCAATCTGCTACCACAATTAGATAATTTTGTAACTGTTGATATAGGTGGAGGTTCTACGGAATTAGCTTTGGTTAAAAATAGACAAATTATCAGAAAAATTTCACTAGATATAGGAACTGTAAGAGTTAAAGAGTTGATTTTTGACAAAAATTTACAGGATATGTTAGATATTTTTTTGGAAAATGAGTTTTCAAAACTAGGTGATGATTTTAATTGTCACACAGTTGTAGGAATTGGTGGTTCAATTCGAGCGGTTTCCAAACTAATTATGAAAAAAAATTCATTTCCCCTAAAATCCCTTCACGCCTTTAATTATCTCGTTGATGATGAGATATATTTCATAAATACTCTCACCAATTTATCAGATAAACAGCTTAAGAAACTGGGTTTAAAAAGTGATAGATTGGATACAATCAGAGAGGGAAGTGCAATTTTTAATGCGATTATCAAAAAATTAAAATCGAAAAAAATCGTAACTAGTGGAGCTGGAGTGAGAGAAGGGGTCTATCTAAATGATTTACTAAGAGGTTCAAATCTACTTTTTCCAATAAATTTCAATCCAAGTGTCAGAAATTTATTGGACCGTTTTATAATTGACCAAAAAAATCCAATTTTTATCTCCAAAATTGCAAATAGAATCTTTGATACTTTAGCAATTAAATATAGTTTGGATTTAAATCTCAAAAACTCCCTATTAATCGCTTGTAAATTGACCGAAATTGGGCAAAATGTAAATTTCCACTCATCAAAAGAGCATAGTTTCTATTTTATCCTAAATGCCCTAAGTTATGGATTTACCCCTAATGAGAAACTTTTGATAGCTCTACTTACCAAATATCAAAACAAAAAATTACCAAGAGAAAATCTTGAGTTAGAATATATTAAGCTATTGCCAAAATTTGAACAGATTGAATATCTTAATTTTATCTTAACTATATCTGTTATGCTAAATGAAAATCTAAATAAAAATGATATTGAAGTCGCTTTAGAAGATAATTATTTGATAATAAAATCAGATAAATCACTCTATCTTGCAAAAAATCGAATCAAAAACATTGAAAACCCATTTCAGTTAAATATTAAAATACTGGATAATAATGTTTAGCTCACGAGATATTATCTTGCTTCTCATCACCGCCCTCTCTATCCTAATCATCGACCAATATATCAAATCACTCTTCATCGACGGTACTTTTTGGCAAAGCTCTTGTCTCTCACTCACATTCGCACTAAATAAAGGTGTAGCATTCTCAATGTTCGCATCTCTAGGCGAAAACCTAAAATTCATCCAAATTACCCTAATACTAGCAGTCGTAATCTACCTATACTTTGAAGAGGAGATGATATCCAAATACCCCCTACCGTTGGGCTTAATTATAGGTGCAGGAGTTAGTAACATAATTGATAGATTCACTCAAGGCGGAGTAGTTGACTATGTATATTGGCATTGCGGTTTTGATTTTGCAATATTTAATTTCGCCGATGTTATGATAGATTTAGGTGTGGGACTCATTATCCTCCTCACATTTTTAGAATGGAAAAAAGAAAAAAAATAAAACTTTTTTGGGTTAGTATTTTTTTGATTATTATTTGGCAAAAGTACCATCAATCTGCTGTTTTTGACATTTCATTAGGTAGCGGTGAGGGGACTGAAGTATAATCCAAACTATCATTTAGAAATTTAAGATTTAGAAGATATGGTAAATTATTATGAGTTGCATCAATTTCTCGATAAATCACTAAATTATCAATATTTTTTTTCAGGTTATCAGAATATTTTTTAGGTACAATTTTATCCTCCAAAGCTACGAGCATAAAAGTTGGAGTTTTGAGATTTTTAATATATTTAACGGTATCAAAATTATGTTTTAGCAAAAAAGAGATGGGGATGTAAAACATATCGTCTGCAATAGATTTCAGCGAATCAAAAGGGGTGATGATGAGCAGTTTTTTAATCTCTCTTTTTGAAGCAAGATAGGTAGCCACACTACTTCCCAAACTTCGACCAATCGCTACACTATTTTCATCAAGATATTTATCATAGATTTCAAGGGCATCATTTAGGATTGTTTTTTTGCTAGAAATCCCCTCACTGAGAGCATATCCACGGTAGTTAAAAATCAGAAAATTATAGTTTTTTATCTTTGTGGCAATCTCTATAAAATTTGTAGAATCCTCAGCATTACCACCAAAATAGATAGTTGTTGGCAAATTTTTACCATTTTCAAGATAAATTCCATTTAGTTTTGTATTATCTTTTGTCATAAAAAAAAGTTCAGTGGTATTTTGATTAATTAGCATAAAAGATTTTTTTTTAGGAATATGAGTATTGGCAAAAATTAAATTTTCTTGCAAAAAATAGAGAAAAAAAAGAAATATTCCTAAGCTAATGAATATTAATTTGATAATTGAGATAATTTTAATCATTTAAAAAACTTTATCCTTAATAAAATAAAAAGATTCTAAATCTGGATTTTTTTCATTATTAATATTTTCAAGAGCTAAAGCAGTACCCTTTGCTACTGCAAGTAACGGTTCATCAGCAATATGTATAGGTATTTTTAAACTTTTAAGTAAATATTTTTTTAATCCACGAATTAATGCCCCACCACCTGTTAGCATAATTCCATTTTTGACAATATCCCCTGCCAAACTTATAGGCATATTGGCGATGAGTGTTTTTATCTCCTTAGTTATCTCTTTGATTGGTTTTTGAATCGCTTCTTGAATATCCATCTGAGTTAATCGTTTGTCTAAAAAAAGCTCACTTGAGTAACTTTTGCCAGTGACCATAAGATTATTTAGCTCCTTGATATTTGTGATTGAAGCTACTTTAATTTTTATATCCTCTGCACTTTTTTCACTAATTACCAAATTATATCTACTTTTTACATACTCCACAATCGCCTCATCCAAGGTATCTCCTGCAATTTTGACAGATTTACTAGAGACCAATCCTCCAAAAGATAAAATCCCTATCTCGGTTGTCCCACCACCAATATCAACCACAACTCGCCCCTCTGTATTTTCAATAGCCAATCCAGCCCCCAAAGCCGCTGCAATTGGTTCTTCTATCAAAAATACGCTTCTAGCCCCTACATCATAGATTGATTGTTTTAGCACATTTTTTTCATAATTTGTAATCCCATAAGGTACACAAACAACAACTCGTGGCTTAATGAAAATTTTACGATTATGAATCTTTTCTATAAAAAACCGCAACATCTTTTTAATCACTTCAACATTTGAGATGACCCCTTTTTTCATAGGTCTTATCACTTGTATATTTGGAGGGGTTTTATATTCCATCTCTTTTGCCATCTGCCCCACTGCCACAATATGCTCTACCCCTCTGCAATCACTTCTTAAAGCCACAAATGATGGCTCATTTAAAACTATTCCCTTGCCTCTAATCGAAATAATTGTATTTGCCGTGCCTAAGTCAATCGCTATATCTTTTGAGATTTTACCTATTATGAAGTCAAACATCTATTATTCCTCTTTGGTCATTTTTTATAAAAAATTATACAAAAAACATCTTGATAAATAGGGCTTTAAACTATCTACTATTCTAGCTTCAGATAGGATAAAGTTTTCATTTTAAGTGGAATTAATTTTATCTGAATTTAAAAATTTAGATTTGATATGGTAGCTTGAGGAGTTCTAAATCTACCTCATCTGCATAAGCATTTTATTTGCCGTAGCTATCATATCATTTGCTATTGGGAGATGGTTGTATTCTTCAAAAATTGTAATCGCTTCACGGATAATCACGATACCTTTATCACCTTTGAGAAAAAAGCCAAAGCTGAGTTTTGTTTTTGCCAAATCAAGTCGATAAGCTTTTGGATTTTGTTTAGCCAATTTTTTTCTAAGTTTTAGAACTTTTTTATAATATTTCATCGCTTTGAGGTTTTGTTTGCTTTCATCATAGAGTTTTGCCAAATTATTTAAGCTAATTCCCAGCACCGCTTCATAAACTTTTCGGTCTCGCTTGATGAGTTTTGCATAAATTCTCAAAGATTCCAAATATAACTTCTCCGCTTTTTGATATTCATTACTATCTTTGTAGAGATTTCCCAAATTATTTGCCGCAATTGCAAGTTCACTATTGAAAATCGAGGGATTTACATCTGCCAATCTTTTTCGGATAATATAGGATTTTTTGTATAAATTTTCCGCATTTTTTGTCTCACCATTTTCATAATAGAGATTTCCTAGATTATTCATCACCTTTGTGGTATCAAATTTTTTAGCAGAATCCTCACTTGCCAACTCATTTCTGATATGCAAAGCTTTATTATAAGCCTTAAAAGCACTCTTTTTTTTACCCAACAGTTTATAAAGATTACCCAAATTATTTAAAGCCATCGCCTTTTGTGAACGATATTTTCGTGGATTTTTAAAATTCAAATCATCATAAATTCCATAAACTTGCTTATACAATTTTTTTGCTTTAGAGAGTTTGTTTGTTTGATAATAGAGATTTCCCAAATTATTTAAAACCAAGGCTGCATCATCGATATATCGATTTTTATTTACTACCAAAAGTTTTCTAAAAATATTGATAGAATTGATAAAAAGTTTTTCCGCCTCTTTGAAATTATTATTTAGCACATAAATATCACCCAAACTATTTTGCACCACCGCCCGTTCGTAACTTGTACCATAAAGTTTATTTGCTTTTTTATAAAACTCTTTCGCTTTTGAATAAAATCGCTGACTTTGCAAAAATGAGGCATAGGAGTAAGTGTTTGAAAAAGTCTCAATAATCTTGATAGATTTCCGAAAAGCATAAACCGCCAATTTGTCATTTTGCTGATAAAGACTTATATTCGCCTTTAGAAGCCATCGATTCGCTAATTCTCGTTTAAATCTATTTAGTTTGAGCAAATCATCCGTCAGCCCCTTGACATTAAGTGCCTTACTTGCCTTTTTCACATCACCTTTGCTAAAATGCCTTAAAGCATCCTTATACTCCTTGCTAACATCTTTTTTGTTCACAAATCGCAATGAATCCTCAATCTTCTTAATAACCTCGATTCTATCATCTCGCTTTAGCCGAATTGCATAAATCTTTTTATTAATCTCCTTAAGCTCCGCACTAAGATTCAAAATTTTATTTAAATTATCATCCATATTTCGCTCAAGAACTTTCAATCGCTTCTTTTTCTGCTTTCTTAAATCCTCAAAATAGGTTATTTTTTTATTCAACTCCTTGACAACTTTTTTTTCATCAATCGTTGTATTCTTAAAAACTGCCCCATTTAATAGAGTCACAAAAAACACAAAAGTTATTAAATATTTATTTATTGACCTCACCGATTTTTTCCTCAACTGATTTTATTTTTTCGACTAATCTGTCCTCTTTACCCATCCGTATGTCAAATTTCAAGACACTATATACTCTTTTGACTCCCGTCACTTCCAAAATATTGTATGATTTTTCCACAATTTCCAATGCCTCTTTCACACTTTGGGTCTCTATGACTGTACTCATCGGGGTTAATTTGTAGCTTACTCCACTCTCTCTTACCATCTCAATGATTTTTGAAACATATTCACTTTTGCTCTCCCCCACATCTGTAGGAAACATACTAAATTCTAACAATACACTTTTCATTTTTGCTCCATTTTCTTTGGTTTTAGTCCCCAAAAGGCTACCATATCATTTTAGTTTTTCTTCAATAAATCTTTTAAACTATCTTTTGGATTTTTTCCAGATATAATGTTTTGAACTTCTGTGGCGATAGGGGTATAAATTTTATATTTTTCAGACAATGATGTAATCGCTTTTGCAGTTCGGACACCCTCTGCAACTTCACCTAAATCCTTCAAAATTTCATCCAGTTTTTTTCCACTAGCTAGTGCAAAACCCACTCTATAATTTCGTGAAAGTGGGCTACTTGCAGTTAAAAATAGGTCTCCTGCTCCACTTAATCCCAAAAATGTTTTCTCTTTTGCCTCAAAATGTAATCCAAATCGTTGCATCTCTACAAGTCCTCGTGAGATTAAACTAGCTCTTGCATTGTTGCCAAGTTTTAAGCCATCACATATTCCACTGGCAATTGCAATTATATTTTTGTAAGCTCCACATATTTCAGCCCCAACCATATCATCATCACAATAAGTTTTTATAAAATCTGGAAAAAATGATGAAAAAGTTTGTGATAATTGTGGATTTTGTGAACTAATCATCACCGCTGTTGGTAATGAATTTAAAACCTCTACCGCAAATGATGGTCCTGAAAGATAAGCTAAATTTTCTTTTGGTAAAAATTTTGAAAATATTTCACCCAAAAATTGATTAGAACTATCTTCAATTCCCTTAGATGCTACTAAAATTTTTTGATTAGAAAAAACAAAATTTTTCTCCATCCACTCTCTAGCATATTGAGCAGAAATTACAAATAATAGATATTCATTTTCTAAAATCTCTTCGGCACTCACAAAATTTGCTACATCTTTTTTCCGCCGTGAGGTTAAATAAACCTCATTTTTCTCCATCATCGCCTTTCGTAAAGCAAGTCCCCACTTACCGCCACCAATTATCCCTATTTTCATCTTTATACCTTTTTCAATTTTAAATGTAAAATTTTTATTGTCTTCCAAAACCTAAAGGCAAACTAGCTAGAACGAAAAATATTATTAATAAGAATAAAACTCCACTAACTAATAGTGAATTTATAGATCTATTTTTAATTGATTTTACTATACCTATAATTAATTGAAGAGGTATAGTTATTAAAAAAATAGGAAAATAGGTAAAAAATGATAAAGCATCATTCCTACTAACTATCAGAAGTAATATTATAATTGTTAATATTAGATTAAATCTTATAAGTATTTTCAAGATTTTTATCCTTCTATATTTTCAAATGCAAAATAGTCTAAAAATAGATATTTCATAAAAGTTCTATCATATTATTTTCATATTGGTCAAAAAAATCTTTTGGCCATTTATCTAATTTACCTTCACTATTAATGTTTAATTCTTCAATTTGAGTTTCTAATTCATCCTTCTCTTTTTTAAAATAATAAATTTGAGATTGTTCAGATTTTAAAGGATTTTTTTTGCTTTTAGTTGCAACTCTAATTCCATTCAAAAAATGGTCACTATGGGTTTCTACTATTATTTGAACTCCATTTGCCGAGGCAATTGCACATAATTCTGCAATTTTTGATTGACCTGCTGGATGAAGATGAGATTCAGGATTTTCAAGTATCAATAAATCACCCTCTTTTGCTTTCAAAATAGCCACAATAATTGGCAAAACATAAGTAACCCCAAAGCCTATATTTAGTGGTATATGAGTTATTTTTTTATCTTCATATCTATAATTATATATTAAACTCACTCGCCCAAGTTCTGGATAAATTTTTGTTGAAATCTCTATACCCTCACTTATTTCACTAAGCCAAAAAGATACATTTTCTATAAATTTATCTGTTACAGCTTTTGGATGTTTTAATTTATCTAAAAAAATTTTATTATTTTTATTAACATTTAAATAATGTGCAGTATATTCCCCCTTAATACCTATCAAATTATGTTCAATATCTTCATCTGACAAACCATAAGTGATACTAGGTGCAATTCTATCTGTCATAATATATTGAAAACTATTAGCAAAAATATTACATGTTAGATACACTTCTCCATCCATTACAAATGGAACATTCGTTTTTGAATCTATTTTTAAATCTTGATTATTAAATATTACATCAATTACTACATTATTATTTGAAAAAAGGGTAATATCAATATTCTCTTTATATGAATCTTTATATAAAATATCATCTTTATTTCCAAGTTTAATATATTTACCATTAGTTATTAAAGTTAAAGGTTTTTGTAAATTATTAAATCGTCCAAAAAGAATTAAATTATCTTCATTTTCTTTTAATAAAAGTAATGCTTGAATAAATGAGGATTTTCCACTACTATTCACTCCTGTAAGAAGTGTTAAATTAGAAAGAGTAATATCTATATCTCTTAAGCTTTTGAAATTTCTAATTTTTACTCTATCAATTTTCATTTTTCCACCTTATTCTTTTAAATATCAAACTCACAATCTTAGTTTATAAAACCTCTGCTCCGTTTTGTGTAACTAAAACCATATCTTCTATTCTGATTCCAAACTCATCGGGCAGGTAGATTCCTGGCTCAATCGTAAAAACCATCCCCTCTTCGATAATAGTTTTATCTTTTTTCGAGATTCGTGGCAATTCGTGAATATCTAACCCCACACCGTGTCCCGTAGAGTGAACAAACTGCTTCTCATACCCAGCTTTTACGATAATATCCCGTGCAATTTTATCAATATCTCTAGCCCTCATCCCCACTTTTATAGATTTTATCGCTTCATCGTGAGCTTTCAAAACTATATCATAAATTTTTTGAACTTTCGGATTTTTAAAATTTTGTTGTTTTGAAAAATTTATCAAAGAGTTAAATTCGCCTATTCTCGTCCTATCGCTACAATATCGGTTATATTTCAGCCCAGCATCAAGCAAAATAATAGAATCTTTTTTGGTTTTTTTCAAACTTGCAAAAGCATGAGGCTTTGCTGAATTTTCATCAACTGCAATAATTGGGTCAAAACTAAGGTCATAAGTCCCCGCACCGCTGATTACAGATTGAGCCAAAAAGTTTAATTTCCGCTCATTTATGTTTCCTGAATATTGCAAAAGTTCAGCTAAATCTTTAAAAGATTTTTTGCCTATCTCCACCGCTTTTTTCAAATTTTCAATCTCATCGGCAGTTTTTATAACTCTTTTCTTTTGAGAAAAATTAGATTTTTTCTTCAATTTAACCGACAGATAGGAACGAAGAGTATCATAATCAAATTTGCTTAACTCTTGTGGATTATAATATAACTCTTTTATTGAAGTTTTTTTTATGATTTTATTTAAACTCTTTAATAAATTTTTACTCTCAATAACCAAAGCATTTTTCACCTTTTCATTAGCCTCTATGGTATATCTTGAATCTGTAATAAAAAATTTTTCACGACCTAATGATAAAAAAAGTTGGTTATCGCATGAGAAACCGCATTCGTAATATACGGCATTCTCATCTTTTAAGATATAATTATCGATTTCTAACTCTTTGGGGCTTGTTGCTGTTGTTTGTTAGCATTGATTTGATTCATAATCTGAATTAACCCAATAGTTGCTAAAGTATAACCTAATGGACCAAAACCAACAATTTGACCATTTACCACTGGGGAGATTAAACTTTTTTGTCGAAACTCTTCACGAGCATAAACATTGCTGATATGAACCTCAATTGTAGGGATTCTCACCGCACTAATCGCATCACGAATTGCAATAGAGGTGTGGGTATAAGCTGCAGGATTTATCACAATTCCATCCGCTTCACCTATACACTCTTGGATTCTATCCACAAGCTCACCCTCTAAATTTGATTGAAAAAACTCAATCTCCATAGCATTTTGTTTAGCAATGCTCTCCATCTCACGGTGAATATCCTCAAGTTTTGCAGGTCCATACAAATTCTGCTCTCTGATTCCTAACATATTAAGATTTGGTCCTTGAATTACAACAATTTTCATCTATTTTGTCCTTTAAAAATTTTTACTACATTTTAGCACAAAAATTTAAAAACTACATTAATAAGAACCTTTAAGTTTTGAATTGATATAATAAGTAAAAAAAGTAAGACAATTAAATGATGGTTAAAAATATATTAATTACGGGATGTTCCACTGGAATTGGCTATTATTGTGCCAAAAAATTAAATGACCAAAGAGATTTTAATGTCATCGCCACCGCTCGGCAACAAAAAGATGTAGATAGATTAAACGGTGAGGGGATTAAAACATTTTTATTGGATTTAAACAGTAGCGAATCGATAAATGAGGGATTTGAAAAGGTTTTACGAGAATGCAACGGAAGAATTTTTGCACTTTTTAACAATGGAGCTTTTGGGCAACCAGGGGCGGTGGAGGATTTGAGCCGTGAAGTTTTAAAAGAGCAGTTTGAGACAAATTTTTTTGGGACTCACGAACTCACGACCTTGGTGATTAAAGTTATGAGAGAGCAAAATGAGGGGCGGATTATACAAAATAGTTCAATTTTGGGGTTTATCGCTTTGAAATTTCGTGGGGCATATAATGCTAGTAAATTTGCTATTGAGGGGCTGAGTGATACTTTACGACTGGAGTTACGAGACACAAATATTAAAGTTTGCTCCATTCAGCCCGGCCCAATTCGGAGTAATTTTAGGATAAATTCCAAAATTAAATTTTTGAAAAATATAGATATAGAAAACTCCATATACAAAGAGAAATATCAAATTCACCTCAATCGTTCGCAAAAAGATGATGATATTTTTACTCTTGGTGAGGAGGCGGTTTATGAGGTTTTGATAAAGGCACTGACTGCCAAAAATCCAAAAGCGAAATATAGAGTCACTTTTCCTACAACACTTTTTAGTTTTTTAAAACGAATTCTACCCACCAAACTTTTGGATTATATCCTCAATAAAATTTAGATAAATAAGAGGTAAATGAGTTTGCTCCCCCTCACTCACTCATTGCCTTTCTATTTCTGTGCTACTCTTTTTTTCAACTCTACCAACTTATCCTTAACCTCTTGGGAATAATTTTTTTCCAAAGACATCTCCAAAGTTTTAATCGCCGTCTCCTCATCTCCTAATTGAAACTTAGCTTCCGCAAAGATAAGATAGGATGAGAATTGTTTGCCATCAAGCTTTCTCGCCCGTAACGACCACTCCGCACTCTCTTTTAGCCTACCAATCTCCAAAGATTTTCGTGCTAAACTAATCGCCGTTTGATATGAAGGAAACTCTATAAAACCCTCTCTTAACTCTTCAATTATCTCCTTGGTCGCCTTTACTTTATCCTTGTGAATCTCGCTCAAATTTTGCTCATTTTGAATCTCATCCT
>JAOZPA010000001.1:0-24962 GCA_029932985.1 Campylobacterales bacterium | reverse complement strand
TCCACCACAATCACATAATTATCAATATCTTTTTTTTCAGGAATCACCTCATATATCAAAATCACACAAGATATAGCCAAAAGTCCCCCAGCCGCTATCATCAAAATTTTTTTGATTTTCAATATTTTACATCGCTTCTCTAAATTTTCAAAACTATTATTCATAAATCAATCCTAAATCTATCGCTGACATTGTGAGCATACAACTATTTATTTTTTCATATTTGGTGAGTGAATTTGCATAACTATAATCCAGAAGCTCTAGTAATGTATGCACAAATGCCTTTAGAGTTCTAAAATTTCCATGGGTATGTTTAAAAATTTCTTTGACAATATCCTCTTCAAAATAGCTAGTGAACTCTTGAGTAGAGCTAAAACTAAGTAAAGTTTTATGGATATATCTTAGCACCTCCTTCTCTTTTAGCATTCCAATATTTATAATAGTTTTCGTTCGTGTCTTAAAATGAGGCTTTTTCAAAATATCCGCACTCTCTTTCTGGTGCATAACAAGCACAAAATTAAACACCTTTGTATCTGACAAAATCCGTATCAACTCTATCTGCTTTAGATTCAAAAGTTGAGCTTCATCTATAAAAATCGTATGGCGAATCCCTCTAAAAATATCTTGAACTCGCTGAGTATCGCTAGGATTTATATCATTTCGATTTATCGCTTTTAGAAGTGTGTGCATTAGTCGAGTCTCTGTGAAAAATGGATTATCTATCACAATCGAAACAATCTGCTCCTTTAGCACCTGATTTACAATCTTGACTAGATAAGTTTTACCACTTCCCGGAGCACCTATCAAAAAAGTCAGATTTGATTCACCCAGTCTAATAGTATCCAGCACCTTTTTTTTCGCTTTTTCGCTAGTTTGGCTATCAAAATATAGACTCGTATCTAGCCTATCTTTAAAAAGGTCTTTAGCTCTTTGAAAATCTTTTTTAGAACTTTCATCATTATTTTTCATAAATTTATCTCCTTTTCTGAAATTATACCAAAAAATCTTCATAGATTAATAATAAGTGAGTTTAAAATGGCGAAGTTGGATTAATTTTGGGTAAGAGTACCATATCAAAGTTAAATCTCTAATTTTTTCATATTTATTAGAGATAATGTGTTATAATTAGCCTAATTGATTAAATTAAAAGGAAGAAAATGAACCATATCAAAAGTGAAAATGCATATAAAGAGGCATTTAAAGTAATCCCTGGTGGAGTTAATTCTCCTGTTCGAGCATTTAGTGCGGTTAAAGGTGAGCCTGTATTTATAAAAAAAGGCGAGGGGGCATATCTGTATGATATTGATGGAAATCGATATTTAGATTTTGTACAAAGTTGGGGTCCATTAATTTTTGGGCATGGCGATAAATATATTGAAAATGCAGTCATAAATGCAGTTAAAAATGGGTTAAGTTTTGGCGCACCGACCATAGTTGAGACCTATTTAGCTAGTGAAATTTGCTCTCTATTTTCATCAATTGATAAAATCAGATTTGTAAGTAGTGGTACTGAAGCAGTGATGAGTGCGATTCGATTAGCACGAGGTTATACTGGAAGAGATGATATTGTCAAATTTGAGGGGTGCTATCATGGTCATAGTGATTCATTGCTCGTTGAGGCAGGAAGTGGAGCGGTGACTTTTGGAAATCCCTCAAGCCCTGGAGTTCCAGCTGATTTAACAAAACATACACTTTTAGCAAAATATAATGATATAGAGAGTGTTGAAAAATGTTTTGCCGATTCAAAAGATATAGCTTGTATTATTATTGAGCCGATTGCTGGAAATATGGGGCTAATACCTGCAACAAATAAATTTTTGGAGGAGTTACGAGAGCTTTGTGATAAAAATGGAGCTTTATTGATTTTTGATGAGGTGATGAGTGGTTTTAGAGCTTCACTCAAAGGGGCTCAAGGATTGTGTGAGGTTAAGCCAGATTTGGTAACTTTTGGTAAGGTTATTGGGGGCGGAATGCCTGTGGGGGCTTTTGGTGGAAAACTTGATATTATGCAAAAATTATCACCTGAGGGTCCAGTTTATCAAGCGGGGACTTTGAGTGGAAATCCTGTGGCGATGAGTGCGGGGCTGGTAAGTCTAAGAGAGTTAAAGGCTGATAAATTGCTTTATGGGAAGTTGGAGTTTTTGGCTAAAAAGTTGGTCGATGGATTGCAAAATAATGCAAGTAGTTGTGGAATAACTTTGCAAACTGCCACAAGAGGCTCGATGTTTGGATTTTTCTTTAATGATAATCCTGTCAATAATTTTGATGATGCAAAAAAATCTAATTTGGAGATGTTTGCTACATTTCACCAAAAAATGCTAGAGAAGGGATTTTATTTTGGTTGTAGCCAATTTGAAACTGGATTTATCTCAACGGTGATGACTGAAGAGATGATAGATGATTTAATCAAAGCTTCGAGTGGAATTTTTAGAGGATTGGCTAAGTGATAGAGGAGGAGACAAAACCAAAATATTCTCAAGTCGCCCAAGGAGTTCAGATGCTCTCTTTGGGCATCTCAATGGTTGTAGCAGTGGTGCTAGGAGTGGGGATTGGGATAGGATTAGAGACACTTTTTGGCTATAAATGGCTTTTTTGGCTGGGAGTTTTTTGGGGAATTATGGCATCTTTTTTAAATGTTTATAAAGCCTACAAGCAACAAAAAAAAGAGTTAGATAAACTCAAAGATGACCCAAAATATAGATATATGGCGGAGCATGGTCACGGGGACAAGGACTAAAGTGATAAGAAAATTATTGATTTTATTTTTGATAACAGATTTACTACTATTGATTATCGCTTTTTTCGTGGGAGGGCAAGGCTGGGTGCTTAACACTCAAGTGGCTTTTTTCTCCTCGCTTTTGGTGACTTTTGGCTCATTTAATTCATATAAAAAGATGATAGAGGCACGGGTTTCGACGGGTGAAATTCCGATACAAAGAGATTTGCTTGATGAGATAGATGATAAATATGAACTCTACGATGATGAAGATAAAAGGGTCGATGAAATTTTGGTGGAGGAGAAAAAAAAGGCATTAAATGTCAAAGCGAATCTTGAGAATCTAAAGACCACCGCCCCTGCAACTTTTTCACTCTACCGAATAGGTGGATATTTTGTGCTGTTTGCCTCATTTGTATTTTTAGCAGAGAATTCACTTTTTATTATAACTCCATATTTAATCGGATTATTAATAGTTCCCCTAATGACCACTTTTTCACTAATTTTTATCAAATAACTTTTATCATTTTATGATATAATGGGCAGAATTTAAAGATTAAGGGTGGATTATGAAAAATTTCAATAAAATTTTATTGATTATGGCATTTGCAAGTTTGATGTTTGCTGGGGAAAACAAATTAAAAGTTATTGCATTTGCACAAGATGATATGTCAAATGATTTTAGGAAAGCTCAAGTTTATGAAGGGCTAAATGAGGCTAAAAAGCATAAAAATATTAAATATATTTATAGTGATGCCAAAGCTCAAACATCATTGTTGATTGCTAATATCCAGAAATATATTGATATGAATGTTGATTGTATTATTGTTGGGACAAATGATGAAAAGGCTTTGGATGAGATTTTGGAACAAGCAGACAAAAAGGGCAAAAAGATTATCATTTTAGATAGAGGGGTCAAGAGTGATAAATATACGACTTTTATAAATTCAGATAATATTGAGATAGGGCAGATAGGGGCGAAATATATTGCTGAAAAATTAAATTACAAGGGTGTGGTTTTGCTTTTTGAGGGGTTGTTGACAGCGGATGTGACTCAGCTTCGGACAAAGGGTTTTATGGATGAAATCTCTAAACATACAGATATAAAAGTGATAAAGCGAACGGGTAATTATTTGCGACGAGATGCAATTATGGAGATGGAAAAAGTTATCAAAGCTGAAATTAAAATTGATGCGATTTTTGCGGAAAGTGATAGTATGGTGAGTGGGGCAAGGTCTGCAATGATGAGATATAAAATTGACCCTAGTTCTATAATTATGGTAGGTTGTGATTATACGAGTGAAGCACAAGATGCTATCAAGAAAGGGACACAAACGGGTTCAGTTTTGTTTCCGTTAGGGGCAACAAAAGCGGTGAAAGTTGCTATAAAATTATTTGATAATCAAAAAGTCGAAAAACATATAGAGATTCCTGTTAAGCTAGTGACGAAAGAAAATGTAGAGCAAGTAAAACCAATTTTTTAAATTATGAAAAATATAAATATCAAATTTAGTTTAGTATGGAAAATTACTATTCTTGTGGTTTTAGCAGTCTTTCTTTCTCAAGTGGTGCAGATATTATCTTTTGAATATTTTTTGAAAAATAGTTATCTAAATAGAGCTAAAATCAAGATGAATAATGCCATAAATATAGTCAAGCACGATATGCAAACTACATCAGATAAACTCAAAAAGAGTGTAAAATTTGTAGATTGTGATGAGAGTATTTTAGCATCTATATATTTTGTGAATAATTATCAAAATAAAAAAACTTACAATGGCTATCTGGTAGATGAGGAGAAGAAAAAGATTTTAAACCAACTTCTTTATAGGGTGAAATTGTCATTAAATGATACTATTAAACTTTATGATAATAAGGGTGAGTTGGTGGCTTATGTTTTTAGGACATTTAAAGGTTATCGGCTAAATTTCATATCCTATCACAATAATAAGATGATAATTTTTTCTAAGGAAGAGTATGAAAAAGAGTATAAAGTTATAAAAAATACAAACTCATTATCATTTATTCATAATGATATTGTTTCAAACTCTATTACTTATAAAATTCAAAACTCCAATTTGATAATGACTGCACATAGAACAATTATTGAAAATAAATCTTTAGTAGGACATATTGAGTTGTCTAAAATCTATAATTTACAATATTTTGATAAAATTTCACAGCAAAATGGATTAAAAATTTTGATAAATAAGAGTATCAAAGAAAATCCAAGTAAGATAGCTATTTTTGAAAAAAATGAAAATCTAAAACTCCACGAAAATATTGATATTACATATACTCAACGATTTGTAAAAACCCTTGATGGTAAATTTAATATGATATTCAAATTGGACAAAAAGATTCTAACCGCTCAAATAAATCAAAATAGAGTGACATTTCTAATCATTGGACTCATTAGCCTTATCGTAATTTTAACATCTATCATCTCTATATTAAAACCAATTTTTAATAATCCAATCCGTAAATTGATGGAGCAGATAAAAAAAATTGAACTAAAAGATTATAGTCAAACTAAAATTGTAAATACCAAAGATGAACTGGAGGTTATCGCATCGAGTATTAATGATTTATCACAAACTATCCACAAAAGAGAGCAGGAGATTAAAGATATAAATAAAAATCTTCATATTAAAATAATTAAAGAGCTTGAAAAAAATAAACAGCAACAACTTCTAATGATAAATCAATCCAGACTTACTCAAATGAGTGAAATGATGAAGATGATTGCTCATCAGTGGCGACAACCTCTAAATAATATCTCGATTTTGACCCAAACAATTGCACTAAAATATATGATGGGAAAACTTACAGATAAATTGATGAATAATTTCAAAACAAAAACAGATAAACACATAGAGGGGATGTCTAATATTATTGATGATTTTCAAGATTTCTTCAAGCCCCAAAAGGAAGAAACAGATTTCTGCCTAAATGAACTCATAACGGAAACTTTAGAGATGGTAAATCCCACTTTTTTTCAATATGACCTATGTGTGACTTTTAACAATGATACTATTATCAATATTAATGGTTTTCAAAATGAGTTAGGGCAAACTTTGATAAATATCATAAATAATGCCAAAGATGCTTTAGTTCTTAATGAGATTAAAAATAAAAAATTAAATATTAATCTATACAGAGAAGCCAAAGATATTATCATAAAAATTACTGATAATGCAGGGGGAATACCCGATGAAATTATGGATAAAATTTTTGACCCATATTTTAGTACCAAAGATGAAAAAAACGGTACAGGTTTGGGGCTTTATATGTCAAAAATAATTATCGAAGAGCATTGCCATGGTAAACTAACCGCCAGAAATGAAAATGGTGGAGCAGTGCTTAAAATAATTTTATGAAAAAATAATTAGGAGGAAGGCAATGAGTTTATATAGTAGCTTTTTGGGGACTGAAGTAAATTACATTTTTTTAGGAGTAAGTATTTTATGAAAAAAAATTTATCTATTGTTATCTTTATTTTATTATCACTAGTGACAACTTTATCATTAAAAAGTTATAATGATTATATGATAGAGAATTATTTGGAGATTCAGACAAAAAAAGAGATTGAGCATTATAAGATTTTATACAATAGTTATCGAAAATTATCAGAAATTATATTTAAGACAAAGATTAACAGAAAAGAGGTGCGAGAGATATTTAAAACCGCTTTTATTAGTGATATTGAGCAAAAAAAGATAATTCGCCAAAAACTACATAATCATCTAAAGGATAGTTATGCTTTGCTCAAAAAATATAATATTAGGCAACTTCATTTTCATCTGCCAAACAATGAGAGTTTTCTGAGATTTCATAAGCCCCAGAAATTTGGGGATAATTTGACAAATATAAGAGCTACGGTGAAATATGTAAATAAGATTAAAAAGCCTATTAGTGGTTTTGAGGAGGGGCGGATTTATAGTGGTTATCGTTTTGTGTTTCCACTATTTGAAGATAATATTCACATTGGAAGTGTTGAGGTCTCTTTTAGTGCATTATCAATGACCACAGAATTTATGAAAAGTTTTGATGTCACCTCTAATTTTTTAATCTTAAAAGAGATTGCCAATAAAAAACTTTTTCAAGACCAAAAAAGCCATCTTTTGCCTACCCATTTTGAAAAATTTTATGTCGAGAAAGAGATGATAGAAAATCTAAAAAAATTAGACAAGCTAAAGACACAGCATATATCTCCTAAAACTATAGATATTGTAAATCAAAAAGCTTTGGATAAAAAATCATTTTCCCTCTATGATAATGTTAAAAAAGAGATTACGACCTTTATAAAGGTAGAAAATCCGATAGACCATAATGTTGTGGGATTATTTTTGGTAATAAGTGATGCAGAGTATATTTTTCAAACAAACAAAAATTTTTCTTTTACAATTATCTTTTTTATATTCTGTTTTGCACTCATAATATTTTATATTTATAAAAGTCAGATAGCCACCGATAAGCTACGGCAAAATAATCAACAGCTTTCATCTATTTTTGAGGAGGCGGAGAGTGGAATTGCTCTAATGAATTTAAATGGCGATTTTTTAGAGGCAAATAATGCTTGTAGTATTTTATTTTGTTATTCTCAAGAGGAGTTAAAAAAGTTAAGTTGTTCAAAACTTAGTACCCCAAACGAAAAAAATATTTTGCAAACTTTCAAAAAAGCTTTTATTGAGGGGGCGGTTTCTAAATCGATACAAACATTTAAAACCAAAAGTGGCAGAAGGATAACTTTGGAACTCTCACTCAAGCTTTTGCCAGATAAACATCTCTTTATCGCTGTTTTAAATTCACTTGAGGATAAGCTGGAGTTGGAGGATTTAAACAGAAACTTAAATCAAAAAGTCAAAGATGAGCTTCATAAAAATCGAGAAAAAGATAGACAGATGCTACATCAGGCAAAACTTGTTCAAATGGGTGAGATGATAAATATGATAGCCCACCAGTGGCGACAACCGCTAAATGCAATTAGTAGCAGAAGTGCTTCGTTGAAAGTTAAAGCAATACTCAACAAAATAGACAAACATCAAATTATTACCGATGCCGATAGTATAAATGAGTATTCCCAACATCTAAGTGAGACTATCGATGATTTTCGTAATTTTTTCAAATCCAATAAAGAGATAAAAGAGATAGATTTTTCCCAATTGCTTGAGTCGGTTTTGGGGATTATAGACATCTCTCTCATCAGCAAAAATATAATTTTAATAAAAGATTTAAAATCTAAAGAGAAGTTTAAAACCTATCCAAATGAACTTAAGCAGGTGATTTTAAATTTGATTAAGAATTCAGAAGATATATTATTGGATAAAAATATTAAAAATCCATTTATAAAAATCTCCACTTATAAGTTTAAAAATAACCATATCCTAGAGGTTAGTGATAATGGTGGTGGGATTTGCGATAATATTTTAGATAAAATTTTTGACCCCTATTTTAGCACTAAATTAAAAAAAGATGGTACAGGTTTGGGACTTTATATGAGTAAAACTATCATAGAGGACCATTGCAAAGGTAGGCTTACAGTTACAAATAATAAAGATGGAGCAGTGTTTAAAATTACTTTATAGACCTAAGTCCCCTCACCGATGAAAAAAAATAGATAAAAAAGGATAATTTATGAGCCAAAATAGGTTAAAATTAATATTAGTTTTAGTAGTAACTTTTGTCATCTTTTATGGAATTTTTCATTCTATAATAGAGAGAAATAAAGAGGACTTAATTCAAGATATTTATATATCAAAAGTAAAAGATTTAAAGATACATTATAAACATATTTTAAATGATTTTAAGATTTATGCAGATTTAAATTCAAAAATGGTACAAAGCAATACAGAGATTTTATCTATTATGAAAAATTCTAAAAATTTATCAAAAGATGAGCAAATACTGGAAAGAGAAAAGTTGTATAATATCACTTCTCCCATCTATGAAAGATTAAAAATCATAGGTGTGACTAATTTTCAATTTCTTTTTCCAAACAATATCTCATTTCTAAGAGTTCATAAAAAAGAGAGATTTGGAGATGATTTATCATCTATCCGATACTCTTTTAGCCAAACAAACAAAAATCATTTAGCGGTGAGGGGATTTGAGCATGGTCGAGTGAAACATGCATATAGATATGTTTATCCATTATTTGATGATAAAAAAAATTTCTTAGGTTCATTTGAGATAAGTTTTGCCTCTTTGCATCTGCAGGATATTTTAACAAAATCTTTAAAAATTCATACCCATTTTTTGGTACACAAAAAAGTATTTGATGCTAAAATGTGGAAAGTTAAAAATCAATCATATAAATATATACAAAGTATTGAGCATCCAGATTATCTATTTGCTACAAATTTAGAGATGGAGGAGGCGAGTTTGAAGAGAGAGCATTATTGTATAATGAAGCAGTTAAAGGAGAGGATTAGATTAAAGATGGATTTAAAAAAAGAGTTTGCATTTGAGGCGATTTTGAAAAACAGGGTTCAACTTTTAACATTTTTGCCTATTGAAAATCTAAAAGATGAAGTTGTGGCATATCTGCTATCCTATACAGATAATCGGGAGGTATTTAATATTTATCAAAATTCGAGGGAGTATAAAATTAATACATTTTTGGGATTATCGATTATGTTTTATTTTTTATATCTGAATTTTCTCAGTAAATTATCTCTCAAGCAGGAGGTTCGAGATAAAACTAAGGTGATAAAGGAGCAGAAAAATAGTTTTGAGAATCTATTCAAAAAATCGTCTGATGGCATAATTTTAATTCAAGATGGAGAGATTATAAATTGCAATAAATCTATTTTAAAGATGTTTAAATATACAAACAAAAGTCAACTTATTACCCTTTATCCCTCAAAATTAAGTCCAAGGTATCAGATGGATGGTAGAGGTTCTTATAGGAAATTTAATGAGATGATAGAGATTGCATTTAAAAATCATACACACTCTTTTGAATGGCTATGTAAAAAATTAGATAATAAGGAGTTTTGGGTAGAGATAGTTTTGACCCAAATGAGAGAAAATGATAAAAATATAATTCATGCAGTTTATCGAGATATAAGTCAAAGAAAAAAGGTTGAATTTGAATTAGAGAAGATAACTAAAAATTTGGAATCTCGAATAAAAGTGGAAGTTAAAAAAAATAGAATCAAGGAGAGACAATTAAATTATCACTCCAAATTATCACAGATGGTAGAGCTTATAAGTATTATTGGAATAAATCCAGAATTCAGTAATTTCAAAGATATAGTAAAAAAAATAACAGAGATTTTTTCTGAAACCTTAAATATTTCACGAGTGAGTGTGTGGCTTTATAATCAAAATAGAACAGGATTAGATTGTATCTCTTTATATCTTCTGGAGCATAAAAGACACACATCAGGTTTGCAACTTCAAGCAAAAACTCATTTAAACTATATTGAAGAGCTTGATGTGGTAGATGTGCTAGTTTTGGCAGATGCCCAAAATAGCGAGATAAGTCAAAAATTTACTAGAAATTATCTCAAGCCACTTAATATAAAATCTATTATGGATATTCCAATTCGGCGAGATGGTAAAATCATAGGTATTGTCTCTTGTGAGCAAATTAATGAGATAAAAAACTGGTCTCAAGATGAGATAGATTTTTCTAAAGCTATGACAAATGCAGTTTCACTTTTGCTAGAGATTGAACAAAGAAAAAAGATAGATTTACTTTTAGCAGAAAAAACTAAAGAGCAAAATCTGCTATTATCCCTATTCGATATGGGGGATTCGGTGCTTTTTAATTGGAATAATGATAGAAATTGGAGTGTTAAATCTGTTTCTTCAGGTATATTAAATTTACTAGGATATGATGAAAAAGAGTTTAAGAAAGGTAGAGTTTATAGTTCGTGCATCTATAAAGATGATTTAAAAAGGGTGACTGCGGAGGTTCTCAATGCAAATAAATCAAATGTTAAATTTTTTAAACATACCCCATATCGAGTGGTGACAAAATCTGGAAAACTCAAATGGGTGCTTGATTATACTGTAATTGTTCGGGAAAATGGCACGATAACTAACTATATCGGCTACGTTACAGACATCACGGAGCAAAAGAAAAAAGACCAACAACTTATGGCTCAATCTAGGTTGGTACAGATGGGGGAGATGATGAGTATGATTGCCCACCAATGGCGACAACCGCTAAATGCTATCAGTGCGAGAAGTGCAAATATTCTCATAAAAGCTCAGCTGGGTAAATTGACCAATGATTTAGTAATCTCAGAAGCTTCTCATATCGATGAATATTCTCAACACTTAAGCCAAACTATAAATGATTTTCAGAATTTTTTCAAGCCAAATAAACAAAAAAAAGAGGTGACTTTTTGTGAACTGCTGAAGGCGGTTTTTTCTATTGTCGAAATTTCAATCACAAATAAAAATATAAATCTTATCCAAGATTTAAAATGCCAAGAAAAATTTAAAACATACCCAAGTGAGATGAAACAAGTGATTCTAAATCTCATTAAAAATTCGGAAGATATAATTTTAGAGAGAAAAATCAAAAATCCATTTATAAAAATTGCTACTTATAAAAGTAATGATAACTATATTTTGGAGATAAGTGATAATGCAGGTGGTGTGCCAGAAGATATAATTGATAAAATTTTTAACCCCTATTTTAGCACAAAAAGCCAAAAAAATGGTACAGGCTTAGGGCTTTATATGAGTAAATCGATTGTGGAGGAGCATTGTGGAGGCAAACTTACGGTGAGTAATAATGAAGATGGAGCGGTTTTTAAAATAATTTTAATTTAGGCTTAACAACCCCTCACCGATAAATATGCTATAATATTGGAAAACTGTAAAGGTTCTAAAATGGATAGAGAAAAAGCAAAAAAGTTAATAGAAATACTACATAGTGATTTAGTAAATATGCAGACAACATCGATGGATAAGAATAAATTAAAAGTTATGCAGGATACTTTAAAGGAGTTAAAGCTTATTGTTTTGGAAAACAAGGGAAATACTATTTGTATATTATTGTCACCAGAGGGGAGTATTATAGATTGCAATGCAGATGAAAATTATGAGTATAATTTATCGGATTTTGATATTTGTAGTAGTGTGAGTGTAAATAGTATAAAAAGCTATAGAGGTTCTAGCGATAAATATATTATGACACTATGTAATGTTGATTTTAACTCAACTTATGGTGATTTATCTGTAAATAGAACTATGTTAGAGAAAATAAAAACACTTATAATTGGCGATGAAGAAAAATGGTAGTTATGGTTTTATTACAGTAATAATGGTGGAAAATTCATCATTATTTATTCTATCACCATCAAAATAGAGTGCATTATCACAATCTAAATTATATTTGAAAAATAGGGCAAAAAAGTAAAAATTAACTGGCTGTTTTGACAATACAAAATATATTTTACCTTGAGAATTAATACCTACACCACTTCTGATACGAAGATTTTTAGCTTTTCGGCTGATAAGATTGTGCGAAAATCGGAAGTTTCAATAATACCTGCCATCGGTTTTTTAATGTAAAATACACCATTTGGTTTAAGATAAAAATTACCATAATCATTTTTTTCATTCAGCCCCACAAGCTCTACACCTTTTTCAATATACAGCCCTAATGGTTTATAATTATTATCAAATATCCCCTCCCATTAGTTGCAAAAAGTAATTTACTCTTTGTGCTACGAATTTGCTTGTCCTTATTTTTCCAGTAAAAATGAATATTTTGTAAATCCTTGGTACTATAAATATAATAATCAGGTGTTATATAAAAATGATAACTTAGCATAACATAAATAATAAAAAAAATCATTCGTAAAATTTTTATTTTGTTAAACAGATTGCATCTTTTTTCTCCAGTCCCCTCACCGATTTTTTTAATGAGTTATATTATCTACATTTAATTGAATTTGAAATTGACTCTCTTTTATTATCTTTTCATATTTAATAACATTTTCAACTATCTCTTTTTGCTTTTTTGGAGAATAGTTTGGAATATAAAAATTTAATAATTCATCAACCTTAACATATTTTCTATTTGTACTACCACTAATATAATTATCAAAATACTCTTGTACTTTTTTATTTCGTAGCAATATCTCTAAAAAATATGGCTCAACCTTTGTTTTATTGATTTCTAGCATATTAAAATTACTTGTTATAATACTATCTTTAAAATCTTTAGTAATTACTCCAAATGCACCATTTTTTGTATCTACATTGCACCAACATAGATGGTTTTCTTTTGCATAATAATGCTTCATTTTTGGACTAACTTCATACCCTTTTTTTATTTTATTAACCAAACCCAAAGCATAGTTTTTTACACCTAAAAGCTTATATTCATTTGCTAATTCTATTATTACTTTTTTTTTGCTTACTTTAGATAATATTTCACTTAATTTGATTAAATTAGTTGTATTAAATGTTATCTCTGCTAATTCTATTGGAGGTATGTATTTTTTACCTTGCAATATATAACTATTTTCTTTAATTTTTTCAATTGGTATTCTAAGAGTTTTTTTATTATTAGATTCAGTAAAAAAGTTATCTAAATCATTTTCTTTTCCAATAACTTTTTTTCTATTTTTATCTAATGAAAAACCATCATTTTTTACAAAGTAAAAATTAACAAACTTATTTTTTATATCTTTTTTAACTTTAGTTAAATGTATAATACTTGTTTGAACATTAGTATAAGGTTCAAATGTTCCACTTGGCAGAGAAATAATATTCTCTATTCTGCAAGTTTTGTATATTTTTTCTCTTAGTTCTTTATAGCTTTTGTCAAATAAAACTTTTTCAGGAACAATAATTCCTATTCTCCCATTTTCAGATGTAGAATCTATTGCTTTAATACAATATTGAACACATATATTATTTGCATCTTTTGTAGGAATATCGTATAAATTTCCAAATTCTGTAGTTTGCGAAAATGGCATATTTGTTATAACTATATCATACTTATTGTTCTCAGGATTTGCAAGAGAATCTATCCGTCTAATATTATTATGTCCATCATCTGTCAAAATCATATTCATTTTTGCTATTTTTGCTGTTGTTGATATTTCTCTACCAAATACACTCTTTTCTTTTAAAAAAGTGAGTGATTGTTTATTTATGGGGGCAGTTTTATATAGATGCTTAAATGATTCTATGAGCATTCCACCTGTTCCACAAAATGGGTCATATACTCTTTCTCCAAATTTTGGATTTAGTAATTTTACTAAAAACTTTACTATGTGTCTAGGTGTATAATATTCACCTAAATCTTTTTCCCCAGAGTTATATGTTCTTAAAAAATATTCAAAAGCATCACCTTTAATATCAGATTCAATATTTACTAATTCAAGTTGGTCTAATTGATTAATAATACCTTCTAATGTGGAAGCATTTTTAATTTTTAATTCTTCAAAAATAGAATCATTACCACTCTTGTAATATTCATCAAACTTTTTTAAAACCGTATCATTAATATAACTTAATAATTCATTGCCCGATTTTCTTTTAAAAAAATTCCACCTATATTCAATTGGAATAATATTATCTTCATTATTCTTCTCTTTAATATCTTGAATTTCACTCATTAATTTTAAAAATAAAATATTTGAAAATATACTAAATCTTTCGTGACCTGCTAATAAGCCCTCTTTTCTTAATATACTATTCGCATCTTTAAAAATTTTTATTAATTCAGCTCTTGAGCTTATGATTTTTTTACTAATAGTTCTAACATTATCATTTTCAATAAATTTTAATGCAATATTTTCATCAAAAAATGAATCTACCTCTTCATCATCTAAAATTAATCTATTTCCTGTTTTAGTGTGTATTGCTTTAATTATAATACCATTTGTGGCAATTACAATTGGAGCTTTTATTTTTTTAGCATAATTTGTACCTTGAATTAATGCACTATATAAATTCTTATTAGCTCTTTTTGCTTCAATAACAATAATAGGTTTATTTGTATCACTTTGATAAAGTATATAGTCTGGCTTTAAACCTAATAAATCTTTTTTTTCATTTGTTGTTTTTGGTTGCTGTTTCCATATATTACGATTCTTACTTTTGGGATTATCTTCCCATCCTAACTTTTTTAATTGTAAATCAATTAGTGTTTCAACATCTCTTTCTATAGATTCATTTTGCATTTTTAATTCCTGGATTTTTTTACTATTTAATTTTAAAAAAAATTGTATCTAAAATTTACTTTGATGAATGTTATGAGAAAGAGAGATGATGTGGGGACTTGAGGAGAATTTAAACTCCTTTTCTATTTAATATAACGAGGATAGTTTTGCATAGTACCTCTAGTTCTAGTTTCATACTCCAGTTTTTTATATAGTATAGGTCGTACATTAATTTTTGTCTAGCATCTTCCTCATCTTCGCCATAGGGGTAGTGGACTTGCGCCCAACCTGTGATTCCTGGAGCGACAATGTGTCTTTGGTTATAGTATGGGATTTTTTGTTCAAATTGTTTTGTCCAGTGGTGTCTTTCAGGGCGAGGACCGATAAAGTGCATTTTGCCTTTCATTACATCCCAAAGCTGAGGGAGTTCGTCGATTCTTGTTTTTCTCATAGTTTGTCCATAAGGGAAGACTCTTTTATCATTTTTAGTTGCAAATTTGATACCATTTTTTTCTGCATCTAGCCCCATAGAGCGAAATTTATAGCAGACAAACTCATCGCCATATATTCCAACTCGGTCTTGTTTAAAGATAACTTCCCCTGGAGATTGTTTTTTGATTTTTAAACAGCTAAATAACATTACTGCAGCACTTACGGATAAAAGTGTGATGCCTCCAGTGTAATCTAAAACTCTTTTTTGAAAATATTGAAATTTACTATATCCTTTGATATTTCGTAAAAAGTTAAAATCTTTACAGTTTTTTGGAATATAGCATTTTTTGAGATAATCCTCAAAAAAACTCTCTATGGTTGCAATCTTTTCTCTTTTTCTTATACATAGATTCGATAATCTTTTTGCAGAAATCTCTTTTAAAGATTCTGGTGTATTTAGTAAAATTAAACTAACCTTTGAACTATTTAAAGTTTTATCAAAAATTTTTATAAGTTGAGTATCATTCTCGTAAGCAACATAGATAAAATTTTTAAATTTTTTGAGCAGCTGTTTTTTTTCCATACAATTAAATATATAATCCGTACCTATAATCACTAGCATAGTGTCTCCTTTGTTCTTTCAAAAGGTATAATATTATCTTTTTTCTAAATAATCAATTGTAAGATTTATAAAGATTTTAAATTTAAGTATTTTTTTATTAAGTTTTCTGGAATATTAAGAATATATTCAGCTAACTATTGAGTAAAATTAGATATAAAAGATTATAGGAAAAATTAGAAAAAAAAATTATATTCTAATTAGTATTCTTTGTTTAAAATAAATCAGTTATACTTGTTATCTTAATAATTAGGAGAAATTAATGGGGAACTCTAAGGAAGAAAATATAAATTCTAGCGAAATTGATTTAAAAGAGATGCTTTTAACTATATTGGAATATAAATATTCAATTTTATTTATAATGTTTTTATCTGTTGTGGGAATTTCAATTTATCTATACCTAACTCCATCTATATACTCCTCTAATGCCACAGTGGAATTTATAGGAACACAAAAAGCCCCCTTAAGTAATGATATGCTGATGGAGGCATTTGATGGAGGAGGTGGTACAAATTTAGATACGGAAATTGAAGTTTTAAAGTCAAGATATATGACTAATAGAATTTTGGATTATTTAGATTTGGAAAAGCAATATTATATTAAAAAAAATTATAAAAAAATAGAGCTTTATGAAAACTTACCATTTGTAGTAAATATTAAATATATTAATAAAATAGATTTTAATTTTCAAGATATGAAATTTACTATTTTTCCAGAAGATGATGATAATTTTGTGTTAAAATTTAGAACAACTTTCAAAAAAGAGTCTAAAATATCCAAAATATCTAAAATAATAAAAAAACTTTTAAATAAAAAGAAAGAGAGTGATTATTCAGATAGATATATCAAAACACATAAATATGGAAAGGAGATTACTACTAAATGGTTTAGTTTTACAATTGAAAAAAAATTACAATTAAAAAAAGTTGAATATAGTTTTGTTATTCATACAGATAAGCAATTGCTTATTAAAAAAATTCAAAGAGGATTAAAAATATCTCAAATTAATAAAAATGCATCTATTTTAAATATTTCATATCAAGATAATATTGCAATAAGAGCAAAGAAAATTGTTAATAGTCTTGTGAAAGCTTATATGAAAGAGCAGTTAGATAGAAATAAAAAAGATGCAGGGAAATCATTGAAATTTATTAATGAGCAGTTAACATTGATTAATAAAAATTTAAAAATATCTGCTGAGAAATTGGAAAAATATAAAAAAAATAATGCGATTGTAAATATTAATGCATCAGCAACAGCAACACTTGCAAAATTAACAGAGTATGAAACTAAAATTTCTAAAGTAGAATTGGAGCTTAATATTTTTTCAACCTTAAATTATTCATTGAAAAGTGGGAAGGAGCTTGTAGGTATTTCTATGATGGCATTACAGCAACCAACACCTATTTTATCCTCAATGCTTCAATCTTTACAAAAAAAACAGGTTGAAATTAAATCTTTAATGATAGAATTTACTCCAGCTCATCCACAAGTGATAAAGCAACAAAATCAAATTAATATTTTAAAAGAAAATATTAAAAAAAGTATAAAAAACATCATAAATAATCTAAAATCAAAAAAAAGAAGT
The DNA here is from genome assembly GCA_029932985.1 of Campylobacterales bacterium. GTDB lineage: Bacteria > Campylobacterota > Campylobacteria > Campylobacterales > JAOZPA01 > JAOZPA01. Next base: position 7,464 of record JAOZPA010000001.1, on the reverse strand, counting down.
TTAAATAAAATAATTAAAAAATATCAAAAATCTCTTAGTTTATTGCCGGAAAAAGAGATAAAATTAGCAAATCTACAACGAGGTTTTTTAATTAATGAAAAAATATACTCCTATCTTCTACAAAAACAAACAGAAAAGGGAATTATTAAAGCTTCTGCAGTTTCTAATGCAAAAATTTTAGATGAAGCTATTGTTACTAATAGTCCTGCAAAACCTAAACGAGCATTAATTATAGTTATAACTATAATTGCTGGATTGATTATTGGTATTTTAGTGGCATTTGTAAGAGATTTATTTAACAATAAAATTCAAAACAGAAAAGATTTAGAGAGATTAACAAAAATAACAATTTATGGCTCTGTCCCATTTTGTAAAAATGAAAAACAACGCCCACATTTTATAGAGGCTTTTAGAGTTATTAGAAGAAATTTAGAATTTCTTGATATTAAAAATAGAGCAAAAATAATCACAATCACTTCAAGTATTTCTCAAGAGGGAAAAACAACAATTATTGCAAATATTGGAAAAATTTTAGCTCAAGGTTTTAGAAAAACTATTTTGATAGATTTGGATATGAGAAAAGCAAAACTGGGTAAAGAGTTAGGTATTGAAAATATGAAAGGATGTAGCAACTATTTAATGGATGAAATAGGTTTAGATGAGATTATAGCAAAAACAGAAGAACCAAATTTAGATATTATAATTGCAGGAATGGCACCTCAAAATCCATCAGAACTTTTAATGAATCGAAAAATTGATAAATTACTTAAAGTTTTATCAAAGAGATATGATTATATTTTAGTAGATACACCACCCATTGAGCTAATTAGTGATGCCGTTCTAATGATGAAAAAATCAGATTTTTCTTTAGTAACGGTGAAAACAAACTTTTCCTATAAAGAGTTAATACTTAATATAAATACAATTACAAAAGAAAATAAAATTAAATCTATAGGTATAATTTTAAATGGAGTTCCCATAACGCAAAAAAGTTATATATAAAAAACTACTTAATTATTTTGGAATAATTAAAATTTCATAAGCAATAAATCAACATATTGATACAATATTTCTCAAATTAGATGATGAGGAATTTCAATATGATAAGAAAGATTAAAAATAAATTCAAATCAAAAGATGGCAAAAGATTATTTTCAAATTTTATATCCCTCCTTTCTATGCAGGGTTTAAACTATATTTTACCACTTTTGACGATGCCTTATCTCTTTAGAGTGTTGGGTGCGGAAAAATTTGGTTTAGTTGCTTTTGCTTTATCCACTATAATGTTCTTAAATGTGTTGGTAAATTATGGATTTAATCTCTCAGCGACAAGAGATATATCTAGTCATAGTAAAGATAAAGCTAAACTCATAGAAATTTATAGCACAGTCTTAAGTGTGAAGATGATTCTACTCATAATAAGTTCTATAATACTAACTATTCTAATTCTGAGTTTTGATAAGTTTTCAGATGAGTGGATGCTTTTTTATCTATCATTTTTGCTAGTGATTGGTAATGCACTCTTTCCTGTATGGTTTTTTCAGGGGATTGAGGAGATGAGATATATAAGCTATCTAAATATCTCAGCAAAACTTTTTTTTACAGTGGGCATATTTATTTTTATTGGTAATAGTAACGATTATTTGTATCAACCACTTCTAAATGGTTTGGGGTTTATTTTTGTAGGGTTATATTCACTATATTTCATAAATAGAAAATATCAAATCTCTTTTGAGTTTCAGCCAATATACAGGATTAAAAACTCTTTTAAAGAGGGGTGGAATATATTTTTGATAGATTTAATGCCTAATCTGTATAACAATTTTTCAACTTTTTTTCTAGGATTTATCACCTCTATGGAAAATGTTGGATTTTATAGTTTGGCTAAAAGTATAGTGGAGGTTTTTAATAAAGTTATATCTATTCTTAGAAATGTAACTTACCCATATCTAAATAAAAATTTATCAAAATTTAAACAAATAGCTTTTATTTTAATAGGAACAGGTGGAATTTTAACCATAGTGATATTTAGTTTCTCTTCGACTATTGTCCCTTTTGTTTTTGGAGATAAAGCCTATAATAGCTTAGATTTAATATATATTTTTGCATTAAGTCCACTACTATTATCTATCATTGCCACTTATGGAACAAATAGATTATTGATTTTGAAAAAAGATAAAGAGATGAAAAATATTGTATTTAAATTTTCAATCTTCGGGTTCATTTTATCCTTAATATTAATACCAATCTTTGGAATATTTGGGGCAAGTATTACATCAGTAGGTACAAGATTATTAACAGCCATTTCAATATATAAAAAAGGAAAAAGTTATTAAAAATTATAAGTGTATAGACAAATTAAAAGAATTCTATCAAATAACACCATTAAATAAATATCTATTTTGGCTAGTTGAGTTACCATATTATTACAAAAAATATTTTCTAAATGATGAAGATTTTATACAAAAAAAAAATATTAAACTATTTGATAAAAAAGTAGATTTTGAAAATCCAAAAACTTTTAATGAAGTGATTCAGTATAGAAAACTTTATGATAGAAAAGATTTTTATACTTTGTGTAGTGATAAATATAGAGTGAGAGAATATGTAAAAAATATAATTGGGGCAAAATATCTTATACCTTTATTGGATGCTTATGATAATGTGAGAGATATAGATTTTAACAATTTAGCAAATGAGTTTGTAATAAAAGTAAATCACGGTAGTGGGCAAAATATCATAGTAAAAGATAAGGCTAAGTTAAATATTTCACAGGTAAAAAATCAACTTAATTATTGGATGAGAAAAAATCATTATTATAATTCACGAGAGTGGCAATATAAAAATATAGAGCCAAAAATTATTTTTGAAAAACTAATGTTGGATGAAAATGGAAAAGTTCCCTATGATTATAAATTTCATTGTATAAATGGAAAAATTGAATTTATTCAGATAGATGTTGACAGATTTGGTAAACATAAAAGAATATATTATTCTCCTATTTGGGAAGAGATGCCATTTAATTGGTCACCAATTCTAAAAAATGGAGTAGAAAAATATAAAAAAGCACAAACTCAACATAAACCTAAACTTTTAAATGAAATGTCAGAAATAGTAGAAAAATTGGCGAAATATTTCTACTATATAAGAGTTGACTTATATATAATAAAAGATAAAATATATTTTGGCGAATTAACTTTTTCACATGAAAATGGAACTGCAAAATTTTTTCCAGATAAATGGGATAAATTTTACGGGGAGAAGATAGATTTAGGATATGGTAAATAGGCTTAAATGACTCCATATTATCTAACTTTTTTTATTCTTGCATCACTTCATTTTGTGGATTTATCTAAAGACAAAGATAATATAAAATTTATATTAATAATAGCAGCCTCTTTTTATCTAATTTTATTTGCAGGTCTTCGGGCATTAGGAACAGGTAGCGATGATTTTAATTACTACAATATGTTCATTGATGTAGAAAGTTTATCAGATATTTTATTTAAAGATGTACCATTCTCTTTTAAACAATATCACAAGGAGTATGGTTACACATTTTTGAATATTTTATTGAAAAGCTTTACAGAAGATTATATAGTTTTTTTTATTTTCATAGCTTCTCTATCTGTGCTAATCAATAGTTACAATTATAGTAAATATTCACCTTATGTTTTCTTGTCACTTTTACTTTATTCTGTTCACGGATATATATATAAAGATTTAAATCAAATAAGGTCAGGAATTGCAGCGGCGATTGCACTTTTTACAATTGTTCAAATTCACAATAGAGAGCATATTAAATTTTTTATTACTATATTTATTGCTTCATTTTTTCACATTGCAGTTTTAGCCATCTTTTTAATCTATTGCATTAGTTTTTTTAATATTGATAGAAATAAAGGTATTTTGATATTTCTAATTGGAGTCTCGTTAGGATTGGTTGGAATATCTTCAATAATAGTGGGTGTTTTGCCTGAGGACCTTAATTCTGCCACCCAAACGATAAATAATTATTCCAATTCAACATCTCAAAGTAGAAATTTGGGTATGTTTAATATTACAAATGTTAAATCATTATTTATCTTTATAGCTCTCCTACTTTTCTATGACAGATTAGAAAAAGAGATAAAATATTTTAAAACTCTCTTTTTATTTTATGTTTTAGCAGTGAGTTGGAGATTTGCATTTAGTGATTTTGCAATATTATCAGGCAGAATAGCTACATTTTTTGAAATCGTAGAGGTTATTTTACTTCCCTCTTTTTTATTAATATTTAGACAAAAATTTTTAATTTCAGTTTTAATAATTTTCTATGCCTTTCTAATATTATATCTCAATCTTAGCAAAGGAAAACCACCCTATGCACTATCTATATTCTAGGAGCAATTATGAAAAAAATATTATATCTTGTTAGTACACTCAGGAAAACAGGTCCAACCAATCAACTATCTTATATTATTAAATATTTGGATAGAGACAAATTTAAGCCGATAATTTTAACTTTATCGCCAGAATCACAAGAGTTTGAAAATAGTATGATGAAATATTTTCAAGATGAGTTAACTGTTGAAATTAACTCTTTAAATCTATCAAGAGTAGAGGGAGTATTGTTTGCAAAAGCTAAAATAGAAAAATTCATTCAAAAAAATAGGATAGATTTAATACACACTCAAGGATTAAGAGCTGATATATTATCCTCTAAACTAAATGTTAATATCCCAAAAATTGCCACAATTAGGAATTATCCACAATTAGATTTTGCTATTAGATATGGTAAAATCAGGGGATATTTGATTATGAAATCTCAAATAAAAGCTTTGGAAAAACTTGATATTTGCTGTGGGGTCTCAGATGCTGTTACAAATAACCTAAAAAAAACTTTTAATCTAAAACATCTGCAAACTGTCAGAAATGGTGTGGATATTTCCAAATATTTTCCACTCACAAAAGAGCAACGAAAAAATTTACAAAATAGATTATCCCTACCAACTGATAAAAAAATATGGATTTCATCAATTGGAAAGGATATTAGAAAAGATTCATCTCTCATAGCCAAAGCATTTAAAAAACTTTACCAAAAAGATAAAAATAACTTTATCATATTTGTGGGAGATGGATTGCTTAAACTTGAATGTGAATCTATATTAAAAGGGATAGATGATGTTTTATTTACAGGAAAAATAGATGATGTAAAAAGCTATTTGCAATCTTCTCATTACTTCATCTCTGCATCAAAAGCGGAAGGGTTACCAAATGCCGTTTTGGAAGCGATGGCTTGTGGATTACCACAACTATTATCAGATATTGAACCTCATAAAGAGATTATAAATCTGGATAATAGATTAGGCATATTATTTGAAACTGGTTGTCTTGGAAAATTATATAATGCTATGCAAGAAATAGACGAAATTGATTATGAAGAGAGAGTTAGAAGAGTTTTAAATGTAATAAATAATCACCTTACATCTTCAAAAATGTCAAAAAATTATCAAACTATTTATGAAAAATTAAAAAAATAAAAGGGGAAGAGATGGCAAAAGTAAGTCGAGAAACATTAAAAAAAACACATCTAATTATGATAGATGTATTGGGAGAAGTTGATAAAATATGTAAAAAACATAATTTAAGATATTGGATAGATGGAGGGGCTTTGCTGGGGGCTGTAAAATATCAAGGTTTTGTAAAATGGGATGATGATTTAGATATTGCATTTCCAATTGAAGATTATGAAAAGTTTTGTGCATTTGCAAAGGAGGAGTTACCTGAGGGAATGTTTTTCCAACATCGCACAACAGACACCACTTTTCCCTATGATTGTGCAAAAATTAGAGATGATAGAGGGATTATGATTGAAAATCACGAAATTGGCAAAGATGTAAAATACAATCAAGGGCTTTTTGTAGATATTTATCCAGTCTTAACCATCAAAAGAGGAATTTTTCATAGAGGTTTGCATATTGGATTATTTTTAATTATAAAACTTTTTAGCTATAAATATTTAAATATGATAAAAATAAGAGATTTTTTTGTCTCCTTAAGTGAAAAATTTCATAGTAAATGGGGTAAAAATAGCAAAGTCATAAGAAGTGGGAATCACCCAACAATTCGTTTCTATGTGAATGAATCTAGTATTTTCCCATTATCACAAACCAAATTTGAAAATAAGATTGTGCCGATTCCAAATGATGTGAACCATTATTTAAATAGTCTATTTCCAAAAGGCTATAAAAACAGATTACCTAAAAATGCAAAAAAAGCTCCACATGCTTTTGAGATAAAATTAAAGGATTAAAGATGGAATTTTCAATATTAATGTCAATCTACCATAAAGAAAAAGCCGACTATTTAGACAAAGCGATGGTAAGTATTTGGTATGAACAAAGTGTAAAACCTAATGAAATTATATTGGTTGAAGATGGAAAATTGACAGAAGAGTTGTATCAAAGTATAGAAAAATGGAAAAAGAAATGTGAGGGAAAATTGAAAATTATTTCACTCGAAAAAAATTTAGGTTTGGGGGATGCACTAAATATTGGGCTTGAACATTGCAGTTATGAGATGGTTGCTAGAATGGACACAGATGATATCTCCCTCTTTGAGAGATTTGAAAAACAATTAAATATTTTTAAGCAAAGAGATATTGATATTTGTAGTGGCTGGGTGGGTGAGTTTGAAAAAAATGAAAATGAGATAATCTCTTATCGGAAATTACCACAACTGCACAGCCAGATTCTCACTTTTGCAAAGCTACGAAATCCCATAAATCACCCTGCCGTTATGTATAGAAAAAGTGCCGTTCAAAAAGCGGGAGGCTATCAAAAGATGATGTGGTTTGAAGATTATTATCTTTGGGTGCGAATGCTCAAAAATGGTGCAAAATTTTATAATATTCAAGAACCTTTAGTAAATATGAGAGCAGGTTATGGGCAACTCCAAAGACGAAGAGGTATCAAATATGCCTTTAGTGAATATAGTTTTCAAAAAAAACTTTTAAAAATAAAATTTATAAATTTTGGAGAATTTCTGAGGAATATACTTATACGATTTATTTCAAGAATTATGCCATCTCATCTACTAAAAAAAATTTATCAGAAATTAAGAAACTAATAATTAGTAAAAAACAATAAAGGAGCTTTTATGTTGAACAAAAATACCCAATGAAGTGAGATTTTCGTGCGAAATAGTAAGCCAAAGGTGTAGGGACAAAGGGAAGATTTATTTAAAAATTATTCCCTATTATAAATTATGTTTCATTTTGCTCTTTTTTGATAGAGATTTTGAAACAAGCACCATTATCACAATTTTTTGCACCTATTTTGCCATTATTTTTTTTAATAATTAAATATGATAGATAAAGTCCCATCCCTGTACCTTTATCTTTGCTTTTAGTAGTGACATTTGAGTTAAAAATTTGCTTTATAATTTGAGGGTCAATTCCTCCAGCATTATCGCAAATATTTA
>JAOZPA010000144.1 GCA_029932985.1 Campylobacterales bacterium | reverse complement strand
CTGTTTTTCTCTACCTCAATTATCACCTGCTGTTTCAAACTCTCTTTTTGATGTAAAGTTTTATAGATGAAATAAAATAAAATTAGCAAAATAAAAAATAAAACAATTCTAATATAAAATGTATTTTTAATGGTTGTATAGATAAATCTATCACTTTCATGCGATACTATCCAAGCCAAAATATTTTTATCTACACTCCCCAAAACAGGAATAAATGCCAAAGCTATTATCTGCTTTTCCCCATCTATTATTTTATCTATATATAAACTAAACTGCTTACCACTTTTAATTCCCTCACGAATATTTTTCAAAATAGGCTTTAGAATAGATTTATTATCTATAATACATTTTTGCAGTGAGTGTTTCTTTGTCATTGTCATCATATAATTTGAATGCTCCGCACTTTGAGTATATTTCAAAATCAAATCATCCCTCTCCCAAGCCTTTACATCAAAAATAGTTTTATCTACCAAAAAATGTGTATGCAAATCACTAATGAGTGTAAAATTTGCTTGTAAAACATCACTCGAAAAAGAGATTTCCATCGCCCCTATATGATTTTTTTGCTTATCAAAAAGTGGATAAACATATCTAAAAGCATGTGAAGTTCTGCCTTGTGCAAATCCACTTATTTTTGTTTTAGTTCTATTTGTGTAGTCGAAATCGGTTCGCACTCCAGTCAAATCATCCCCAAATTTATCAGGCTTATGAAATCTCAAAAAACTATAACTATTTGGAAATACAAAATGAAATTGCAACACTCCCTTTTTTTTCAGCCTTCTATATCTATCTTTTAGCAATTGAAAAAACTGCTCTCGCAAAATATCTCTTTGCCCCCTATCTTTACTATAATAAGCTTCACTCAAAAGCTCAATTACACCAGCTTTTTTCATCGTAGATTCATAAACCCCATCAGCTGTCAATTTCTGCTGATGCATCAAAATATCATAATGAGTAGATAATTTAGCAATATGACTCTTCAGCGACAATTCAATCCGCTTATCCTCACTTAACTTAGTTAAATAATAGATGATACCATTTGTCATCAAAAAAAATAAAGTCAGTATCAAAATTATATTTTTCATCAGCTTTTTCATTTCTCAATCCCCCTCACAAAATTTTAATATAACTCAATAAGTCTTCATTTTTTTACAAATAAACCATTTTTAAATTTGAAATTTTACTTTTCATATTTAATAATAACATATCAGCAACCACAATCGCCGCCATCGCCTCCGCCACAATCGACCCACGAACAGCGATGCAGGGGTCATGACGCCCTTTTAGATTACAAATAGCATCTTGATTATGAATATCTACCGTTTCTTGAGCCAAAAATATAGAGGGAGTGGGTTTGAAATAGATTTTCACATCAATATCCTCACCGTTGCTTATCCCCCCCAAAATTCCACCACTATGATTTGACTTAAATCCCTGCACGGAAATCTGGTCGTTGTTCTCAAATCCACTACCCAGCACCACCTCTCGACCATCGCCAATATCCACCGCTTTTACACCATTTATCCCCATCATCGCCTCCGCCAAAACCGCATCTAACTTATAATAGATAGGCTCTCCAAGTCCAATAGGGGCATTTTTGATTTTGACCAAACTCACCCCACCCACGGAGTTATGAGCCTCTTTGACCTCCAAGATTTTAGATTTTTGAGCCTCCTCATCTTTGGGGCTTAGAGAATAAATTTCACTTTTTTTAGCAAACTCAAAATTAATTTCGCTAGATTTTATATCTCCTACCCGCTGCACTCCACTCAAAACTTCAATATTTAACTCTCGCAAAATAAGTTTAGCAATCGCTCCAGTAGCAACTCTCGTAGCGGTTTCTCTAGCACTGCTCCGCCCACCACCTCGATAATCTCGAACTCCATATTTTCTGTAATAGGTGAAATCTGCATGACCAGGGCGAAAGAGGTCTTGAATATTGGTGTAATCTCTTGACTTTTGATTTGTATTAAAAATTATCATCGCAATGGATGTCCCCGTGGTGACCCCCTCAAAAACTCCGCTCAAAATTTCCACCTCATCCGCCTCTTTTCTGGCTGTGGCATATCTCCCTCCTGGTTTTCGTCTATTAAGCTCACTTTGGATAAAATCCATATCTATCTTAATTCCAGCAGGAACTCCATCGACAATACATCCTATCGCTTTGCCGTGCGATTCACCAAATGAGGTAAATCTAAAAATTTCTCCAAAACTATTCATTTTTTTGCCTTTAATACATCTAATGCTTTTTGAGCAGCTTTTTGTTGAGCCTCTTTTTTGGTTTTGCCATTTGCCATTGCCAAAGTTTCACCCATCACCTCCACACCCATCTCAAACTCTTTTTTATGGTCAGGACCAGATGAACTTACCAGTTTATAATCAGGTGTTACTCCAAATTTCGCTTGTGTAAGCTCCTGCAAAGTGGTTTTATAATCTTTGAAAATTGACTCTAAATCTATTTGAGGATAAGCCATCTCCAAAAGTCTCAAAACGATTTTTTCTAAAGTTGTAAGACCAGACTCCAGATAAATCGCCCCCATCACCGCTTCAAAACTATTAGACAACAAAGATGATTTAGTTCGACCATTGTTATTTTCCTCTGCCGTAGAGATAAATAAAAAATCCCCAAGATTTAAAAGATATGAAAGTTTTTCAAATCCTCGCTCATTAACCAGTGATGCCCTCATTTTAGAAAGCTCCCCCTCATCGACATTTGGAAATTTGTGATATAAAAACTCACCCACCACCAAATCCAACACCGCATCACCCAAAAATTCCAATCTTTCATTGTTATAACCTGCTTTATAGCTTTTGTGAGTAAGTGCCTCGATTATCAGATTTTGGTTTTTAAACTGATAATCCAAGCTCTTTTCCAATATTTTTATGTTATTTTCCATTTTTTTCGCTTTTTTCCTTATTAATATTAAATATATTTGATTATACTATAAATATTTTCAAAATACCCTTTACAATTGATATTTTTTTTGCTATAATTCCACCGCATTAACAAGATAGACGGATGCGGGAATAGCTCAGCGGTAGAGCACGACCTTGCCAAGGTCGGGGTCGCGAGTTCGAACCTCGTTTCCCGCTCCATAATTTTAATGTTTAAATGGTGCTGATTTGCCCGGGTGGTGGAATTGGTAGACACAAGGGACTTAAAATCCCTCGGTTGTATAAACCGTGCCGGTTCAAGTCCGGCCTCGGGCACCACTTCAGTTTAAATATTAAAATGGCGACATAGCCAAGTGGCTAAGGCAGGAGCCTGCAAAGCTCTGATCCCCGGTTCAAATCCGGGTGTCGCCTCCAAAATTTCATATTGTCGGGAGATGGCAGAGCGGTTGAATGCACTGGTCTTGAAAACCAGCGAGGGTAACACCTCCGGGGGTTCGAATCCCCCTCTCCCGGCCACTTTAACTTTTACCATATATCAAAACTACACTTTTAAAATCTATAACTAAACCTCTACGAAAAATAATAACACAAAATTTGCAAAAAGAATTTTTTTTTAAGTGAATCTTTGGTAGCATATTAATTAAGAAATATAAACTAATTTTAAAAGGAACGATATGAAGAGAATTATTACAACAAGTTTATCAGTGGCGATGGCGTCATTTTTATTCGTTGGATGTGGAAGTAGCAGTAGTGATGATGGTGATAAAGTAACTCCAGCAGAAATTACAGAGGATAGTTCACGGGCAGTTATGGAAAATTTGATAACCAATCCTAGCAATTTCGATAATGTCAAGGTTGATGTGACCGATACCGCTAGTATAGATAGAGCGTTGGAATCTTTGGAGTGTACCACGGGGTCAGTGAAGATTGACCGAGATACAGATGGTTTTAATTATAATAATTACAATCAAATGAGAATTAATATTTTGACCTATGATAATTGCAAAACTGCAACGGGAGATATTTTAGATGGTAAAATCAAGTTAGAATACAACCCAAAATTTACTTTAAATACTGATGTTGTGGATATGAATGAAGCTAATGCAATCAAGGTTGCCGATAAAAATATCACAATTTTAGCAAACTATACTTTTTCAAATACAGCAGGTTACAAGATTGAGATTTTAAAAAATAGTAGAGTTGAGACTAGTTCAATTGCAGATAGCGACTTCCAATATGAAACATTAACCATAGATGCAAATTTGGGTGGAACAAACTATAAAGTTGAAAATCTAAAAACACGAACTTATAGCAAATCCCTCACCACAAAAATCTGCTACCAATCGGGACGAATCTATATCGACAATGCAACACAATATTTTGATATAAAAGAGGATTTAAACTGTTATAATGAGTTTATCTGGTCAGACATCACCCTTCAAGCAGTTGGCGAGGTTGAACTCCACGGTAATCTAAATAGCGAAGAAGTTCCAAATATCCTGACTTTAGAGGCTAGTGGTCAAAATCAAATCACCGCTTACAAAAATGGTTCTATGCTGGAAACTTTTGATACTAATTTCATAGCTCCTATAATCATCGAAGAGACAGAAATCACCGATACAAATCTTACAGATATAAATGCAACGGATATAAATATTACAGACACAAATCTAAGTAAATAGATTATCCCCAAACTCAGAGGTAAGATTTTTTATTTTACCTCTTTGAATTAGCCCAAAGTCCCCAAACGGAAATTATACCCTACGGGATTTTAATTATTTTACAACTTAGACACATTTTAAATCATAATCCCTAAATAAGCGCTCAAATGGAATTTTTAAATCTCTATGTAAATTTCGTATCATATTTAATGTTAGTTTTCTTTTTTTATTTAATACTTCTGATACTTTTGAAGCACTTCCAAAAATAGATATTAAATCTTTTTGCTTTAAGCCTTCTTGTTCCATTTTTAACTTAATCGCCTCTATCGGGTCTATTTTATAATGCACCTCCTCATAAGCCTCAACCAAAATTGTTAAAATATTTAATTCATCAAACTTTTTAGACCTTGGATTAGAACCCATTAATATTTCAATTCTCTTTAATGTCTTATTATAATCTTGCTCTGTTTTAATTGGTTTTATATTCATCTTTAAATCTCCATTACGTTAATATTGTCATATTATATAAAAATTCCCATTAAGGGAAGGTTAAATACTGATAAACTAATAAAATAAATTTCCGTTTGGGGTTTATTGTATGGGATTTTTTCGCATTTAATCTATATTAATATATTCTGAAGTAAGAAATTTTTAAGATTTATACCCCTATAAATATAGGGGTAGGTTTTATTTCTACAAAAATAGGGCTAATATAACAGCTATCTATGATAATAATTATTATTGAGCTGAGTGGGTTTGGGGTTTAAGTCCCCTAACGGAAATAATCTTTTTTTGGAATTTAATTTGAATTTAATGTTATTTGGTGTAGAATTAGGTTTTTAAAATAAAAATAATAATAGATTAACGGAGTGGAATCCTTATCGCAAAATATAATTCCACTCCAAACAAGCCGAAGCTGGGTGTGATTTTAGCTAAAAATAGTTAAA
>JAOZPA010000143.1 GCA_029932985.1 Campylobacterales bacterium | reverse complement strand
AGCATAAGCCAATACATTTTTCCTATCCGATTCCACCAGTGCCCGAATCCATTGAAACTCGATTAACAGCTCAACTCTTGAATAATCCCCCTGCTCAATCGCCCCCTTAACTATAATTTTATTAAAAAGTGCATAATACTCTTGCCAATCTAATCTATTAATTTTTTCCAAATACATAATCATTCCTTTAAATTTTCCCTATTATACTAATCTTCCATTAAAAAAAAACTATTTTTTACTATTTAATTTGTGATTTTAAAATTTTAAAAGTTTTTAATAACCAAAGTTTTGATAGAATAGCAAAAAATTGAAATGAGGGAAAAATAGTGACTGATAAAACTTATAAACCAGAAAATGTAGAGGATAATTATTATAAGATTTGGGAAAAGAGAGGCTATTTCGAGATAGATGGAAATAAAAAAATCCAAATAGAGAATAAAAATTTCTGTATTATGATGCCCCCACCAAATGTTACTGGAGTTTTACATATAGGTCATGCACTTACTTTTACTCTGCAAGATATAATCACAAGATATAAACGGATGGATGGCTACAAAACTTTATGGCAACCAGGAACGGACCATGCAGGAATTGCTACTCAAAATGTGGTGGAAAAGCAACTTTTAGAGGAAGGCACAAACAAAGAAACTCTAGGTCGAGATAAATTTTTGGAGAGAGTGTGGGAGTGGAAAGATTTTAGCGGTGGCAAAATTGTTCACCAAATGAAAAAGCTAGGGGTGAGTCCTGCGTGGAGTCGTGAACGATTTACTATGGATGAGGGGCTTAAAAACTCGGTCAAAAAAGCTTTTGTCAAACTATACAACGATGGCTTGATTGTCCGTGGCAATTATATGGTCAATTGGTGTACCCACGACGGAGCTTTGAGCGATATTGAGGTGGAACACGAGGAGCATCAAGGACACATGTATCATCTGAAATATCCATTGGCAAATGGTGATGGTTTTGTGACAGTGGCGACTACCAGACCTGAAACCTACTTTGGAGATACTGCTATTATGGTTCATCCCGATGATGAAAGATATAAAGATATAGTGGGGAAATTTGTCAAACTCCCCCTCATCAATCGAAAAATTGAGATAATTACAGATAAATATGTGGATATGGATTTTGGAACTGGAGTGGTCAAAGTGACACCAGCGCACGACCAAAATGATTATGAAGTGGGGAAAAGACACGGCTTAGAATTTATCACAATTTTTGATGAAAAGGGAATTTTAAATAAAGAGTGTGGTGAATTTGAGGGTTCTGAGCGGTTAGGGGCGAGAGATATGATTGTACGAAAACTTGAAAATGGGGGATTTTTGGCAGGAGTTGAAAAACACACTCATCAAATTGGACACTGTTATAGATGTAAAAATATTGTCGAACCCTACATCTCACAACAATGGTTTGTAAAAGCTAGAATAGCAGACCCCGCAACGGAAAAAACAAATGATGGAGAGCTTAACTTTCACCCCCCTCATTGGATAAATAGCTATAATTCGTGGATGGGTGAGCTTCGAGATTGGTGTATCTCACGGCAACTTTGGTGGGGACATCAAATTCCAGTTTTTTATTGTGATTCGTGCGAAAATGAGTGGGCTAGTGAAGAGGAAAATGTGGAGAGGTGTCAACGGTGTGATAGCAAGTCGATTCATCAAGACCCCGATGTTTTAGATACTTGGTTTAGTTCGGGGCTTTGGCCATTCTCCACTTTGGGTTGGGGAAATGGTGATGAGATGAAAGATAAATGGAATGAGGATGATTTGAAAGATTTTTATCCAAATAATTTACTCGTTACGGGTTTTGATATTCTCTTTTTTTGGGTAGCTCGTATGATGTTTAGCGGTGACCATTTTCTCAAAGATTTACCATTTAATGATGTTTATCTCCATGCACTCGTTCGTGATGAAAGTGGTGATAAGATGAGCAAATCCAAAGGAAATGTCATCGACCCACTCTTTATAATTGAGAGATTTAGTGCAGATACCCTTAGATTTACTCTAGCAATTTTAGCGGTGCAGGGACGGGATATAAAACTTAGTAATGAAAAGATTCTTCAAATCCGAAATTTCACAAATAAACTCTACAATGCAGGAAAATTTTTGCTCCTTAACCGTGAAAGTTTTAAAGATTTGGGGGAGATAGAGGTCAAAACTCCTCTGGGACTTTATATGCAAAGCCGACTAAATAGAGCCACTAAAGAGATGAGAGATTGTGTTGAAAATTATAAATTTAATGATGGGGCAACGGTTTTGTACCGATTTTTGTGGAATGAATTTTGCGATTGGGGGATTGAGCTTAGCAAGGCGGATAAAGAATCAGTAGATGAGCTTGGAGCAATTTTCAAGGAATCGATGAAACTTTTGCACCCATATATGCCATTTATTAGTGAGTATTTGTATCAAAATTTATCAAATCAAACATTGGAAAATAGTGAGTCGATAATGGTCAAAAGATACCCCACAGCGACAAAATCAAATGAGAAGATTGAGAAGATTTTTGAGTTGATTATCGAGGCGATTATCAGTATTCGACGGGCAAAAGCAAATCTTGAATTGGGTAATAAAAAAATCAAAACGGCTTCAATTAAGATAGATGAGGATTTGAGTGAGTATGAAAAATATATTGAGCTTTTGGCAAAAGTGGAAAATTTGGAGTTTGTAAATCAAAAAATTCCAAATGCCGTGATGGATGTGAGTGATAATTTGGAGAGCTTTATTTCGCTTGATAATGTGGATTTGAAACCGATAATTGATAGGTTGAATAATCAAAAAAGAAAACTGGAGATTGAGATAAATAAACTCTCTGGAATGCTCAGAAATCATAAATTTATAGCAAATGCTCCAGCAAATGTGATTGCCGAAAATAGAAAAACACTTGAAGATTCTAGTGAGAAATTGGCAAAAATCAATACTGAACTGAAAAGTTTAACATAGACCGTAGGGGTTTAACAGCCCCAAACCACTATTACATCAAAGATAAAATATTCAGAAAAGGAGAAATAATGTGTAAAAAAATAGCATTTTTTAATCATAAAGGTGGAGTTAGTAAAACTACTACTGTTTTTAATGTGGGTTGGATGTTAGCATCTAAAGGCAAAAAAGTTATTATGGTAGATGCTGATTCTCAATGTAATTTAACTGGAATGGTTATGGGATTTAAAGGATTAGATGAGTTAGCTGAAAATAAAAATAATATTAAAGATGCTCTCTCTTATGCTTTTGAATCTGTACCAAGAGTGATTGAGCCAGTAGAATGTTTTGAAATAGATAATAGAGAAAATTTATATCTTTTGCCTGGAAATATAAAATTTGCTGAGTATGACATTACGCTAGGAATGGCTCAAACTCTTTCAGAATCAATGATTACTTTACAAAATTTACCTGGGGCTATTAATTATCTTTTAGATAAAACAGCTGAAAAATATGATGCAGATTATATTTTAATTGATATGAGTCCATCTCTTAGCTCTATTAATCAAAATCTATTTATGATAAGCGATTATTTTATAATTCCAACTGCACCAGATTATTTTTCAGTTATGGCATTGGATTCATTATCAAATATATTACCAAAGTGGTATAAGCAATCAATACGATTACAAAATAATGATATATTACAAGATGCTGTATATAGATTTCCTAAAAAAACTCCAAAATTTTTAGGCAATGTTATTCAACAATTTAATGTTAGAAGTAATAAGCCAACACAAGGGTTTAAGAAATGGTTTGAAAGAATTAATTCTTATACAAATGATAAATTAATACCTAAATTAGATAAGAGCTCAATGTTACTAGAGAAAACTTATTATAATAAAAATTATATTCTATCAGAAATATCTAATTTTAATAGTATAATAACTTATGCACAAGAGCATAATAAACCAGTATTTGCATTAACAAAGAGTGATTTAGGACAGTCAGGTAATGTTTTAAAAGGTTCTGAGGGGACTATTGAAAAGTTTAAAAAACTCTTTTCTAATTTAGCAGATAATATTATAAGAATGACAGATGATAAATGCTAAAACACATTTTGAGCAAAATATTGTAAGAGTAAAAAATTTAGGAGTAATTTATCAAGGTATAAACTCACAAACTACACAGATTTTAGATTTAACTGATATATTAAGAGCTCAATATGTAATGCTAGTTAGTGTATTAGACCATTTTATACATGAAATTGTTAGAATTGGAATGATTGAAATATATAATAATAAGCGAAAGGCAACAAAAGAGTTTAAAGCTTTTATCTTTAATTTAGATGAAAAAATTCTTTTTAAAAAAGCTATTATGGAAGAAAAAAATGATAGTTGGTTAAATCACCAAATAAGATATAAAAATGGTTTCAAAAGTTTTCAAGAAGCAGATAAAATCAAAGAGGCTATGTTTTTAATTATAGAAACTGATATATGGGAAGAGATACCTAAAATCATAGATAAAAATATTAAAAATTTAAAACAAGACCTTAATTTAATAGTTAAAAGAAGAAATCAAATAGCTCATGAAGCTGATATTGAACCAATATATCAAGATTTAAGAAATATCAAAAGTGCAGATGTAGAGAATTCGATTAGATTTATAGAATCACTAGTTGAAGCAATTTATAAAATATGTAATAAAGGAAAATAATGAGAAGTGATGAAATAAAAAAGGGTTATCAGAGAGCTCCGCACAGGAGTTTGCTACGGGCAACGGGGCTTAAGGATGAGGATTTTAACAAGCCATTTATTGGGGTTGCAAATTCGTTTATTGAGATAATTCCAGGGCATTTTTTCTTGGATAAATACTCTAAGATTATCAAAGATGAGATTCGAGCAAATGGTTGTGTGCCGTTTGAGTTTAACACTATTGGGGTCGATGATGGAATTGCGATGGGACACGACGGGATGCTTTATTCATTGCCGAGCCGTGAAATTATCGCTAACTCTATCGAAACTGTTATGAATGCCCACAAATTAGATGCGATGATTGCAATTCCAAATTGCGACAAAATCACTCCAGGAATGATTATGGGAGCTTTGCGGGTTAATGTTCCAACACTTTTTATCAGTGGAGGGCCTATGAAAGCAGGGGTTTTAAGTGACGGCACGGCTATCGATTTGGCGACCGCTTTTGAGGCTGTTGGTGAGTTTGAGGCTGGAAATATTACAGAGGAAAAACTGATAGAGATTGAGTGTTCAGCTTGTCCATCTGGTGGAAGTTGTAGCGGAATGTTCACGGCAAATTCTATGAATACTTTGATGGAAGCGATGGGAATTGCATTAAAAGGTAACGGTACGATTTTAGCTTTGACCCCTGAGCGAGAGGAGCTTTTGAGAATTGGTGCTAAAAGAATTTGTGAAATTGCGAAATCAAGTGAACTCACCGAGAAATTTAAAATGAGAAATATTTTGAATGAAAATGCGGTAAATAATGCTTTTGTGGTGGATATGGCGATGGGTGGAAGTTCAAATACAGTTTTGCACATGTTGGCGATTGCCAAAGAGGCAGGAGTGGATTTTAACATAAAAGATATTAACAAAATTAGCCAAAAAG
>JAOZPA010000038.1:17405-19373 GCA_029932985.1 Campylobacterales bacterium | reverse complement strand
ACTTTAAGATTCTTGGGTGAATTCTCTCTCAAAACTCAAGCTCGAACAATGATAACCATAGAGAGAAGAGAAAAAGTAAAAAAATTCAACAACTTAATTTTTAATCTAACTTTTTATGAAAAACAACAATAATATAGTCACATTGCCAAATAGTAGTCCTCGGATATACTCAAATTATCAAGAGGTAGAATCTTTTTTTATGATTGATGTAACTAAATTTGCAATCTCTTTATAATCAATTTTTTTGTCCACTCCTGCAATACTAGTAAATGTCGTATTTTTTAGTGATAAAAAAGAAGTTTGCAGATGGCTAGGAACTCTATCGATAAATCGTTGATATTCATCTTGATTCATTCCCACTTTTCTATCCATAAATTCCAAATCTTGTGCAATTCGATACAAAAGTGTTCGCTCATTTTCTGTCGTAATTACCTCTAATCTTTGAAAGCTTTGATTTATCCCCTCTAAAACTTTTTGAAAATCACTATTATTTTTTTCTGCATACATCTCCAAATTCTGTCGTAACTTCTGTAGAGCATTAAGCTCATTGTGCAAACGGTCATTATTTGATTTGAGCATATCAACACTTTGAGTCATCTTCTCCAAATTCTCTTTTAATGTCCCTAAATGCCCAATATACCACATCGCAATCAAGCTAGAAATAATAGCAACTAGAATAAATGGAAAGGTAAATAAATCCGTAATAAACGAGAAAAACAGAGCAACCACACCAAACATTGCCACCCCTGAAAATAATAAACTTGGAATATTCGACATGGGATTAACCACTATATTCTTATAGATAGATAAAATTTGATTCATACACAACCTTTTTAATTTTTGCAATTATAGCAAGATTATGAAATTTTTTCAAATGAGGAAAATTAAATTTTAATAAAATAATTTTTGAAAATAGTGAATAGTGAGGAGAAAGGGGAAATACCATATCATTTTAAAATTGATATGGTACTTTTGCCCAATAGTAGGCGGAGATTTAGGATTAGAAATTCCTTAACTATTTTTTTCTATTTCAGTTAACTCTTCGTGAGAAAAATTATTGTGAGCATAGGTGTAAATAATTGTATCTTCACGGTAGATATGAAGTTTTAACAACTCTATCAACTCTTTACCTTGAGTCAAAGCCACATCTAAAATTATAAGTCGGCTTTTTTCGTCAGGGATTCTGGAAAAAAGAGCAAACATATTAAATGTAATCGCTGCAAGTTGGATAGATTTGATATGGTCATCTTCCAAAACATCTATTACATTAAAATTTTTATCGCCTTTAGAGTGGCTACCCTCTTCATTCATTTTTTTACTAATGAGTGGAAAAAGCATCTTCTCCTCTTGACGATTGTGGATTGCAATCTCTTCATCAAAATTGACAAAAAATTCTCGCAGATATGAATCTATCTCTCTATTGATTGTTCCACTTTCAATAATCATCAAAGTTTCTTCAAACTTAGCTAATTTTTGGGAATAATCTTTATGCTCATCAATCAACTTTTGTAAAAATGGGTGCATATCCTCGTAAGGAATCTCCTCATCTTTTTTTGGTGGATTGTAAGCATCAGGAGCGGTGAAGGGTGATAAACCACCCTTTCCTATATCAATCTCTTCTATCTCTGGTTTTGTATTCATATAATCCCCTCTCTTCTATTAATTATTTTTTGGTCGTTTGACATCATCCCAAGATGTTTTTGGGTCTCTGATGGTTTTTCTATCCCAGTTCCATCTAACCACTTGATACGGTCTAGCGATATAGTGAAATGGAGCTACCAAGAAGTGAACTAGTCTAGTAAATGGCACGAGCAAGATGATTAAAAATGCTCCAAATACATGAAGTTTCACAAAAAATGGCATTGCACTTATAGCTGCAATATCTGGGCTAAAAGTGAAAATTGAACCAAGGTATGGAGCCATATTTGACGCATACCAAACTGAACCCCACTTCATTTGAATTGCAAT
>JAOZPA010000038.1:0-17305 GCA_029932985.1 Campylobacterales bacterium | reverse complement strand
GAAAAAAGTTTGTCTGTCTCTAAAAGTTGAGAAGACAAAGATGAGTATTTAAACCCGTTTTGGTATCTATAAATTGTACCAACTACAAAAATTGCCAAAGCAACATAGGGGAAAGCCCCAAATAATAACATATCCATATTAAACTCCTATTTAATTTTAGATTTTAATTTTATGCACCACAGCCAGTAGGAACACCACAACCAGTAGGAATACCAGATGTGTTAAATGTTGTGCTACAACTATTGGAGCTTTTTTTGCCCTCTTCGACCTCTAATTCATTTTTCAAAAAGCCAAAGAAACTCACATCTGCAAAGGGTTTATTCTCCTGGATGAGGTCAAAATCACTATCAAGTACGATATAAAGTGCCTTAAAAAGATGCAAAAACATACCCAGCGGAAAATCAGGAATAATCAAAGTTTTATACTGTTTTTTATAAAGCTTATCTTTTTGTTCCATACTCGCAGGGCTATACTCTTTCATCATATTCTCAACCGCAGGGGCTACCATTAGCCGAGCTAAATCGGTGAGAAGTTTTTGGTCTTTCATCATTGGAATAAGTCTTAACACATTTCCCAGATGGTCCGCCAACTCTCCACCACAATCATTTTTCACGGCTTTGTGTTCTGCATTTAGGTTTGATAAAACTTCACCACGAGTATAATCATCGCCATACAAAACATAACCAATCTCCAAAGATGTGACAGCTTGAACCTCAAATGACTTTGTGTAAAGCTCTTGAAGTTCATAAATATCTGAGGGAAGAAGCTTCAAAAGTGCCTCTAACTCCACAGAAGCGGTGGGGTACTTAGTCCCCAAAGCCGCCGCCACCTCTTTCATCTGTTTTTTGTAATTTTCATTTGGATAATCAAAAAGAGTAGAAAGCAATCTATATTGATTTAATTCCATCTACAAACCTCTTACAGGTTTTTCTAAAAATCCAAATCCTGTACTTCCTTTTACATCAGCAGTTGATTCCATCATCTCGATAGATTGCTCTCGGTGAGATGCTGGGATTACAAATCTATCATCAAATTTTGCCAAAGATGTAAGGTAATAAATCCCCTCTGCATCCTCTTCTGTTAGATTCACTTCTGCCAAAGCTGTATCTGATTTTTCTTGTGAAATATCGCCAACAGTTTTATATCTTCTGTAAATTCTAATCGCCATCAATTTTTTGAGTTTATCCACAAGCAACTCTTCATCACCTGCTCCAAATAGATTAGCCATATATTTAATAGGAAATCTTGTTTGCTCAATCGTACCAAAAATCTCTTTGATAGATGTATCATATAGCCATTTGTCAGTCCAATGTTTAGACATCTCATTTAGCTCAGAACCATCACTATCATTTTTTTGAGTAACTGACGCCATAACTGGTAATAGAGGCGGAACATAAAAAAGGTTTGGCAATGTTCTAAACTCTGCATGTAGAGGCAATGCTAATTCCCACTCTTTTACAAATTTGTAAATAGGAGATTTTTGAGCTGATGTGATTGTTGAATCAGGCACACCATTTGCTTTTGCCGCTGCTATAACCTCTGGGTCATTAGGGTCAAGATATATATCTAATTGATTTTTAATCAAATCACCCTCATCTGAACTTGCAGTCTCTTCAATCTTATCTGCATCATAAAGTAATGCACCCAAATAACGAATCCGCCCAACACACGAGTGCATACAAGCTGGTACTTGACCAGACTCTAGTCGTGGATAACAAAGCAGACATTTTTCAGATTTACCTGAACTCCAGTTGTAATATGCTTTTTTGTAAGGACATGCAGTGATACACATTCTCCAACCTCGACATACATCTTGGTCAATTAAAACTACTCCATCTTCACCTCTTTTGTAGATTGCTCCCGATGGGCAAGATGCTACACAGGCTGGGTTTAGACAGTGGTTACAGATTCGTGGCAGATAATAAAATGCCATTTTTTCTAGTTGAAACATCGACTCTTGCTCAGCAGGAGTCAAGTTTTTTAAATTTGGATCTTTTCTAGCAAAATCAGGAGTTCCACCTAAATCATCATCCCAGTTTGGACCCATCTTGATGTCGATAGGCTTTCCTGTAATAAGTGAAATAGGTCTTGCAACTGGTTGCATATCTTGTTGAGGAGATTCAATCAAATCTAAATATTTATAGGTAAATGGCTCATAATAATCATCGATTACTGGAAGATTTGGGTTATGAAAAATATTCAATAGCCCCTTCATCTTTCCAGCACCTCTTAGCTTAATCTTGCCGTTAGTTTTCTCCCAACCACCTTTATAAATCTCTTGGTCTTCCCATTTGCTAGGATACCCAGTTCCTGGTTTTGTCTCCACATTGTTCCACCACATATATTCAGCACCTTTACGGTCTGTCCATATATTTTTACACGCAACGGTACATGTATGACACCCTAAACATTTGTCAAGGTGAAAAACCATTGATATTTGTGCTCTTACATCCATATCTTAATTCCTTTTTTTAAAAAACGACTTCTGTCATCTTTTTAACGATAACGTGAGTATCTCTATTTACTGCCACTGGACCCCAGTAGTTAAAGTAGTAGCTAAACTGTCCATAACCACCAGCTAGTAGGTTTGGTTTAAGACGAATACGAGTCACGGCATTGTTTCCGCCACTTCTCTTTTTTCTCTCTTGTGAAATAGGAAGACCGATAGTCCGCTCAATTGTATGATAAACAATCGTCACACCTTTTGGGATTCTGGTACTCACAACGGCTCTGGTACAATAAACACCATTATCATTGATAACTTCAACCCAGTCATTGTCTTTTATATCCATCTCTTCTGCATCTGATTCATTTAACCAACACGGCTCAATTCCACGAGATAAAGTAAGCATTCGGATATTATCCATATAGGTTGAGTGAATATGCCATTTTCCATGAGGGGTTAAACAACTAAGCACTTTTGCATCGCCATCTTTTACAGTTTCTCGTAAATCTCCGTAAGCTTCCGCTTTTGGTGATGGTTTATAGGTTGGCAAATGCTCACCAAATCCAATATACATTTCGTGGTCAAGGTAGGTGTGTTGTCGTCCTGTTAAAGTTCTCCACGGCACCATCTTTTCTACATTATATGTAAATGCTGCATAAGCTCTATCGTCCATCATTAATCCTGACCATACAGGAGATGAGTGGTAACGGTGAGGGACTTTTTGCAAATCTTTGTACTGCATTCTCACACCCTCTTTATGTTTTACGATATTTGAGAGGTCAAGACCTGTTTTTATTTGTGCATTTTCATAAGCTCGAACTGCTAGTTTTCCATTTGTTACACTTGAAAGATTAAGCACGGCATTGATAGCTGATACATCCTCTTTTAGTGAAGGATATTTTTTACCATCAATTGTCTCAGTAGCGAAGTGATTTGATTCAATCATATTATCGTAGAAATCATCAACTGCATAGCTACTTCCGTGAGCTCCACCGCCATTATCTCTCATTTTTCTACCAAGAGTTATGAATTTATCATAAATTTTTGTATAATCTCTCTCTTGAACGGCGATTTTGTGCATAGTTTTTCCAGGAATCGCTTCACACTCACCTTTATACCAATCTTTAATAGTTGATTGAGATATTTCATCTGGAGTATCGTGTCCTAGAGGTAGAGTCACAACATCTTTAACTACATCTGGAAGATGAGTTTTTGCTACTTCACTAGTTGCTTTTGCAATATTGCTAAAAATTTCCCAGTCAGTTTTTGCTTCCCATACAGGTGGAATCGCTTCAGAAAGTGGGTGGATAAATGAGTGCATATCTGTACTATTAATATCCGCTTTTTCATACCACGAAGCCGACGGCAAAATCACATCTGAATAGAGAGCTGATGAATCCATTCTAAAGTTAAGGTCAACTACCAAATCCATTTTTCCAACAGGTGCAACCTCATGCCAATTAACCTCTTTGGTTTTATCTTGGTCAGTTGCGATAGTATTATTATGAGTTCCAAGATAGTGCTTAAGTGCATACTCTTGACCCTTCATACTTCCAGAGATTGCGTTACCTCTCCAAATATACCAAATCCGTGGAAAATTCTCCTCCGCATCAATATCACCAACTGCATACTCTAAACTTCTATCTTTTAGTGAATCAAGCACATATTTTTGGATACCTGCATCATCACTTGCACCACTTTTTCCAGCAAGTTCTAGTGGATTTTCACTAAATTGTGGATAAAAAGGCATGTGACCCATTCTTACAGATTTATAAATCTCATCTGCCATGTGACCTTTTGTCATCTCATTGTCAGGTACGGCATTATATTTTGAGTGAAGTCCATCATATCGATATTGGTCAGTATTCATATAGTGCCAGATAGGAGCTTGTTGCGCACGAGCTGTGCTATTCCAATCTTTTGCTAGAGCGATATTTCCCCATGAATCAACAGGAGCTAGTTTTTCTTGACCAACATAGTGATTCATTCCACCACCATTTTTACCAACACTTCCTGTAAAGATAAGTGCCATAGTCGCTGCTCGGTAGATTAAGTTACAGTGATACCAGTGATTTACACC
This sequence comes from Campylobacterales bacterium, assembly GCA_029932985.1. Lineage (GTDB taxonomy): Bacteria > Campylobacterota > Campylobacteria > Campylobacterales > JAOZPA01 > JAOZPA01. The sequence continues at coordinate 12,779 of JAOZPA010000038.1, read as the reverse complement.
AGCCCCAACGATAACCATATTTTTACCCTCGGTAATTGCTCCTGTATGTCCCCACTCACGAGCGATACTGATGATAGTTTTGCTATCTATTCCTGTAAAAATCTCTTGCCAAGCTGGAGTATAAGCTCCCTGTTTGTCAGTGTAATCTGTTGGGTAATCGCCCTCTAATCCTCGTGGTACACCATATTGAGCCATGTGAATATCAAATGTACTTGCAACTGGAATTTTTTCACCACTTGTTGTTGTGATATATTTTACTGGTACTCCACGAGCAGATTTTCTGTCAAGTCCAAACTCATCACAAGTTATAAGTAGTGTACCATCGCTATTATCGATAAAAGTCAAAACTGGGTCATAAGGTTTGTCATCGACCGCATTTTCAAGCTTCATATTCCATTTACCAGTCTCTTGAGTATCCCATCTGTGACCCACACTTCCCTTAGGAACTACAAAATCACCAGTTGTCTCATCAACTTGAATAAATTTCCAATCGCCATTTTCTATATCTTTATACTGTTCTAATTCATTCGCTCGAAGAAGTCGCCCAGCTTTGAAATTATCACCATCTTTATCTAACTTCACCAAAAATGGTGTATCAGAATATTTTTTCATATAATCTATAAAATATGGAACTTGCTTATCAACATAAAACTCTTTTAGTAATACATGAGTAATCGCCATCCAAAAAGCTCCATCACTACCTGCATGAAGAGGAACCCATTGGTCTGCAAATTTACTAACCATACTGAAATCAGGCGCACAAACTACGGTTTTTGTACCATTATGTCTAGCCTCTGCAAAAAAGTGAGCATCAGGAGTTCTAGTCATATTCAGATTCGCACCCATATCTACAATCATCTTTGCATTGTACCAATCAGCACTCTCACCACAATCAGTTTGCTCACCCCAAATCTCTGGAAATGCAGGTGGTAAATCACAATACCAATCATAAAAGCTCAGGTTCACTCCACCAAAAAGTTGAAGAAATCTTGACCCAGCGGCATAACTTAACATTGACATTGCAGGAATTGGTGAAAATCCAACAACTCTATCTGGACCATGTTTTTTAGCTGTATAAATATTAGCAACTGCCATAATCTCATTTGCTTCATCCCAAGTTGCTCGTCTAAATCCACCTTTTCCTCTAGCTACTTGATAGCTTTTTCTCTTCTCTTTATCCTCTTGAAGAGCTGCCCATGCTTTCATTGGGTCATCGCCATTTTGTTTTTTCTTTTCTCTATAAGCATCAAGCAATGCTCCACGAATTAAAGGATATTTAATTCTAATTGGGCTATAAAGATACCATGAAAAAGAGATACCTCTTTGACATCCTCTAGGCTCATAAGGAGGTAATTTATCATCAAGCAGTGGATAATCCAACTGTTGAGTTTCCCAAACTACGATACCATCTTTGACCGCTACTTGCCACGAACAGCTTCCTGTACAGTTGACACCGTGTGTACTTCTTACGATTTTATCGTGTTGAAATCTATTTCGATAAAACTCTTCCCATTTTCTCGTCTTTGGGTTCACTATATCTTGTATCCAGCTCATTTATTCTCTCCAAGTTGATTTTAATTGACGGTCATAAATATCTTGATTTACAGACCTATTTTTTGTTCTACTTTTGCCAAGAAGTGTCAATAAGAAAAATATAACACCAGCACCAAAAACTCCTAAAAGCCAAAACAGTGAGCCAAAGCCACTAGTTTTTGATTCCTTATCTACTTTTTGAAAAAATGCAATCAAATCAGTAACTTCTTGGCTAGTTAGCTCCTTACCTTTATATGCCTCTACCATTATTGGTGATGGCATACTCTCAGATTTTGCGACCATATATTGAATAGTTGGTGCCATATCAGCCCCCCCATATTCGGTCAAATCTTTAGCCAAAGAACCACCACTCACAACTACTGGACTATTTACATTGTGACATGCAATACAGGCAACTCCTCCGTTTCTAAACGGTTTTGTCCCCTCAAATAACTTTGCACCACTATCTGCTTCTGCACCAAAACAGGTCACAGAAATAAGAATAGTGAGAAAAATAAGACGATTGATAATCATAGACAATTCTCCCGATTTTTAAAATTTTGTAATTTTATCATTTTTTGTCTTAGGATGAGGATAAGAATTAGTTATATATGTATATATTTGTTAATATTTGTTACTTTTATTGATTTTTTAAGCTAGAATTATAATATATGACAAAGATTGTCACATAAAGGTGGAAAAACCCCACCTTTATGTCACTATTTAGCAGATTTTTCTTGTCTGTGAAAATCTTTAAGAAAACAGATTAGTTTTCTTTGAAGCTTAATTGTAAGGCAAGTTAATTTTCTAAAGTAAAAATTTAAAAAACAGTGTAGATTATTTGTATTATTATGCAGATGGATATAATCTTTGTTCTCCTCTTTGACATATAAAAACCAGTATAGTCCCCCCACAAGCACTGCACCACTAAAGATATTTCCCAAGGTTACGGGGATTAAATTTCCTACGATAAACGAATTCATATTGAGCGTTGCCAAATCCCAAGCTGGGTGAGCTTCCATAACTGCGTGAGCCACAACAGGGTCAAGACTAGCTGTAATTCCTGCAGGAATGATAAACATATTTGCCACACAATGCTCAAACCCACTAGCGATAAATGCCATCACTGGAAACCAAGCTCCAGCGATTTTACCCATAGTGTCCCTAGCTGATGCCACGATGATAACTGCCAAACAAACCAACCAATTACAAGCGATTCCTCGGATAAATGCTTCGCTAAAACTAAGATGAGTTTTTTTGTATGCCAAGGCAACCGCATTTGCCCCCACCGCTCCGTCGTGTCCGTGCCACATACTGCTATGATACATCATCCACACCAAAAACAAAGCACCAACGAAGTTACCGATATAGACAAGTGTCCAATTATTTAAAACCTGTTTTGTGTTGAGATTTCCATTTAGCCATCCCATCGAGAGCATAGTGTTACCCGTGAAAAGGTCAGAACCAGCCACCAAAACCAGTACGAGAGCCAAGCCAAAGACCCCTCCACCGATGAAACTAGTAAAACCTGATCCAAAAAATCCCGCCATATCGTGAGTGACCGTGGTCATAAGTTGTGCTGCAAATGCGATGTAAGCCCCCGCTAAAAATCCTGAAATCAAAACCTTTGCCGTTGCCATCTTCACCTTGTAGTCGCCAATCTCTATAAATGAGTTAGCCGTTTCTGCTGGTGTAAGAAAATTTTTTGACATTCTTAAATCCCCCTTTTTCAAATTAGTAATTTTTAAATATATAAAGAATTCTTAAGAAACTAAATCTTTTTTTTAATTCTTTTATAAGAAAAAATCTTTTCGGGGGCATTTTACACTATTTAATATTAAAAATGCCTTTTTATACACAATTAACTAAATGAATAACATCAAAACAAAAATAATAATTAAAGTTATAACTCAAAGTAATAAAGCTTAAAACCTACATTTAGTACCCCCTTTTTCTTAAAGTAAAATAAATAGTATTTTTTTAAAATCTATAATTCTAAGGGATTTAAGATTGAGGTGAATATAACCACAAATATTTCTAATCTTACACAGTATAAAAATGAAAAAAAACATCGGTGAGGGGACTTGAGCATAAATATATTTTGAATTATGAAGAGGGGGCGGATTTTCACCGCCTAAATTGAGAGAGGAGTTTTTAAGCTCCGATTCCTAGAATTTGATATTGTAGATACCAAACTGCGATTGAAGCAAAATATCCTATAACAATTGTCCAAGCATATTTCATGTGAGCTCCAAATGTGTAGATACCGTGAAGTTTACCCATAACACCAACTCCTGCGGCTGAACCAAAGCTAATCATACTTCCACCAACTCCTGCGGTGAGGGTTACTAGCATCCATTGGTCTAATCCCATTGTAGGATTTGCTTTTATGACTGCACTCATAACTGGGACATTATCGACAATTGCAGATAAAAATCCGACACCGATATTTGAGATTGTAGGTCCTGCGACTGCAGGGTCATAAACCTGCGCGGCGAGTTGCAACCAACCCAAAAAGTACAATGCTCCAACTGAAGCTAGAATACCAAAGAAAAATAGTAGAGTGTTGTTTTCTACTTTTGACATTTGGTCAAAAATATCTAAGTCATTATTTTTGTGAACTATTTTCATTCTATAAGTGTAAAGTTTCAAGACAGAAAGTCCAAACATCATCCCCCACATCGCTGGAAAGTGAAAAAGTTGATGAGAGAGAACCGCCATAGCAATTGTGAAAACTCCAAGCCCCATAACCACTTTTGAACCCTTCATCATCGTTGGGTTTTCCTCTGAATCTGCATCAAATGCGGGTTTGCCCTCTGGTACAAATCGAGATAAAAGAACTGCGGTGATTGCATAACCAACAATTGAAGCGGGTAACAGATATAGGAAATCTACAAAAGTTCCTTTTCCTGCCGTCCATGCCATAAGGGTTGTGACATCGCCAAAAGGACTCCAAGCCCCACCAGCATTTGCCGCAACTACGATATTTATCGCTCCCACGACTAAAAACTGCTTATTATCTTTGTCAATGGTCAAAAGAACCGTCGATAGAATCAGTGCAGTTGTCAAGTTATCTGCAATTGGTGAGAGAAAAAATGCGATAATTCCCGTAATCCAAAAGAGTTTTTTATAATCATGCCCTTTTGAGACAAGATTGTATTTTAACTTATTGAAAACACCCATCTCAATCATCGTTTCGATAAATGTCATTGCCACAAATAGGAAAAAGAAAATTTCAGCAATTTCCAAAATCAAATGTTGAATATTTACATGTAGCGGTTCGGGGTCTTTACCATTTATCATAAAATAGATACCAATGAGCATAAAAATAAATGTACCTGCAAACAATGCTGGTTTTGCCTTATCTAGCTCATATTTATCCTCCGTCGCCACAAAATAATAAGCAACCACAAATATTGCCATCGAAAGCAAACCTACCCAAGTCATAGTCAAATCCTCGACCTGACCACCTCCACCACCCGACGCAAAAGCGAAGCTACTAATAAACATCAATCCAATTAACCATCTCATTAATTCTCCTTAATTTTGTAATGTGCGCCGATAGATTTCTCTTGACCCACAGCACTCTCAATAATAAACTTAGATGTGAGAAGTCTAAGCTTCAAGAGTCGTCCAATGTCTAGTTTCAACATCTCTTCGACCCTCTGCAGTGCGGTTTTTAGGCTAGAATTTCGTCTAACAATCCCCACACTCTGCCACATAATTTTTCGTAGCTCATTTTTGTACTCTTTATCTTTGGGCTTAAAAAGTGTCGTCTCGTCAAATCCAAATTTGATAGGCTGGATTTTGAAATCTTGCTTTAAACTATAAGCTACCGCCCGTTTTGAAAAAACCAAAGCCTCAAGTAGTGAATTACTTGCTAGTCGATTTGCTCCGTGGACTCCCGTATTTGCAACTTCACCAATCGCATAAAGATTTTTAAACTCCCCAACTTTTCCATTTAGGTCGGTTTTGATTCCCCCAATCGCATAATGAAATGCTGGAGAGATGGGAATTTTATCCTCTGGAATTTTAAAACCTATATCTTTCAAAGCTCTATTTATACTGGGAAACCTCTTTGCAAAACCATCTTTGGTAAAATTTTCTAGCGAAAGATAAACTTCACCACCATCTTTTAGTTTTTTATCAAAAATTGCTCGACTCACAATATCACGGGGGCTAAGCTCCCCACGACTATCATAATCAAACAAAAACCTCTTACCCTCACTATCCACAATCAATCCGCCCTCACCTCGAACCGCCTCACTAATAAGTTGTTTTCTAGCAAATTTGGATTTGACAAAAACCGTAGGATGAAACTGCATCATCTCCATATCCCCCAGCTCACACCCTTTTTCTATACAAATTCCGTGAATATCTGCACTTACAGTTTTGGCATTGGTGTTAAATTCATATAATGACCCTACACCGCCACTTGCAATCAAAATATTATTGCCATAGATATTCTCAAAATTATTATTTCTAAACAAAGTTATACCATAACATTGATTATCTTTAAGTAAAAAATCTGTTACCGTCGTCTCACTTAAAAATTGAAAATTAGTCTTTTTCAGTAAAAATTGATGCAAATATCGACCTGTGGCATCACCTCCAGCATGAAGAATACGATTTGTACTGTGAGCCGCTTCTTTGGTATAAAGCAGATTGCCTTTTGGGTCTTTATCAAACTCAAAACCACCATCTATTAAATCATTAATCACCTCTATTCCATCTCTACACATAATCTCCACCGCCCTCTCATCGCAAGAGTTCGCCCCCGCCTCAAGGGTGTCTGATATGTGTAATTCTATATCATTCTCATCGATGGGTACGGCAATTCCGCCTTGGGCATAAAAACTATTGCAATCCCAACTACTCTCCTTTGTGATGATTAAAACTTTTTTATCCTCGGGAATATTTGCCACCGCATTTAGCCCAGCGACCCCTGCACCGATAATTATATAATCATAAACTTTCAAATTATTGTCCCTCTTTCTTTTTTACTATCTCTTTATTTTCAATTTTTTTATAGATAGGCATAGTTTTATGACCACAACCGCTAAAATATAAGAAAATTATCGCTATAATAACAATATGGAAACTTCTAAAAATATCATTAATCATGTTTTGAACAAACCCCTTTACTCGAAAGTTAAACAGATAAAGTGCTTTAATAGACTCAAAGAATTGCTACCGATAAGGTTGCAAAGAGGTATAGTTTTTATTTATAAAAAAGATAAAACCCTCACTCTTGTTCTAAGTCATCCCAGCTTTAAAATGGAGCTTAATTATAAATTGTATTTAATAAAAATATGGTTAAAGGAGCTTAAAAAAATAGATAATAATTGTCAAGGGTTAGATATTGAAACAGTTAAAACTCTTGTCACAAATCGTGGGATAGATAAAAAAAATAAAAGAAAAATTGTGAGTTTCTATGTGGATAAATCTGATGGAGATTTTGAAAACTTAGCAATAGATAAAAATATAAAAAATCTTTTTGAAAAAATAAAAAAAACAATTAAAGATAAAAAATAAAAGCTTACCAAACTTGATATTGATTTTAGTTGCTCTTCTAAATTGGTGGTTGCCAAACACAAAACCTCTAAATTAATCCAAGAATTCATCTACTTTTTTTTATAAGTAATCTTTATAATATTCTATCATATTATTAATAATAATTTCTTATAAGGGCTATGAAATAGGTCAGATAGATTGAAAAATCTTTATATAAAATAAGTTTTTTTATTGTATAATATAGTTAATTTTATTTAAAGGATTTTTATTATGAAAAAAGTATTTTTTATGTTGTTTGTTTCTCTATTTTTGTTTAGCAGTTTAAATGCCAAGGGGAAAGAAGATTGGCCCAAAAGGTTGACATTTGGAATAGGTCATTTTGGTAATCAGGAGAAAACAAAAAAAGCTTATACTGAAATTGCTAAATATTTGGAGAAAAATTTGGGTATTAAGATACGAATTTATCAGCCAAGTGATGCTAGTACAGTGACTAAAGGTATAAAATTTAATAATATTAATATATCAATATTGGGTTCAAAACTATATTTGAAAACAAAAAAAGAGGCGGATATTGAGGTGTTGGTTATTGAAAATCATAAAAAAACTAAAACTAATACTTATGCTGTTTTGTTAGCAAATAAAGATTTTAAATGGCAAAAAAAGAAGGTTATTTATAAGGTGGCTGTTCCTAGTAAATTATCAACTTGTTTTCCCTGTTTGAAAAATTATCTAAAAAAGAAAAAGGCAAAATCTGCTTATACTTTTACAGGTTCTGGCAAAAAAAGTATTGAGATGCTGAGGATAGGTAATAGTGATTTTATTTTGGTAAATAATATGTTTTTATCCAAATTTAAAAATAGAAACAGTTTTAAAATATTGTGGAAATCTAAATCTTTTCCAACTTTTCCAATAGTCGTATCTTCAAAATTGCCAAAATCCCTCAAAAAATCTATTAAAAAACTTTTTCTAGAATATAAAAATAAAAATAGCTTAAAATTAATAGGATTAAGTGGGTTTAAATCAGCAAAAGATAAAGATTTTAATGGTTTAAGAAAATTATTGAAAATGGAACTTAAAGCTAATAAAAAAAGTGAAAAGTCAGATAATTAGAGATTAAGGAATAAAAATTAAATAAGATATTATTTTTATGACAAATAATAGTGCAGATTTGGATTAATTTTTTTGCCTAACTACTGGAGTAATTGGCAAAAAATTTTATTCAAAGATGTGCTGTTAGTTGGCGATAAAAATTGGATGTTATTGAATTTCTAATCCTAATTAGGTCGCATTGCTAAACAATAGACCTAAACCCTCCCCATCTCAAAATTTTATTTTCTGATAATATCAAACTCTTCGGGAATATTTGGCTGAAAAGTTTTATCCTCAATTTGATGGTTAATTTTTTGTTTTGTAAAATTGATAACACTAAAATTTCCAAGCCTATCTTGATACTCTATTTTTAAAATACCCAAATTTTCTTTAGAATAGATATGATATTGTGCGCCACAACAATCAGCGATAAAATGATTTTTTTCAATCTCCTGCGAGTCATTCAAAATCGATAATAGATTCTGATTATCCTGCATCTTCGTCACCACCACCTGCTCAAGCTCAGGCTCGACAATCATCACCTCGTTATGGATATAATAGATTATCTTTTTTATCGGTTTTTCATAATTCCACAATGCAAGATTATTTTTTTTTGCATAAAACATACCGTGATAAACTATTTTTTTACCATTTGGATTGGTAATAACTTGAGTGAAATTCGCCTCAAAACTCTCTAAATTCTTGACATCTGCCTGTAAAAGTTGACTGCAAATCAACATAATTAGTAGTATAAATTTTTTCATAGGTGGAATTTATCTAAATTATGTTGAAGTTTTGATAAAATGAGAGAAAAAAAGAAAAGTTGTAAATTATGAAAAAAGCATTGGTGACGGGAGCAAGTAGTGGGATTGGATTGGAGATTTCTAAAACATTGATAGGTATGGGGGTTTTGGTTTACGCAATCGGGCGAGATTTTGAAAAATGTGAATTTAAAGATGAGAATTTTGTGGAGATTATTGTAGATTTAAATCAAAAAAATGAGATTTTGAAACTAAAAGAGATAAAAGATATTTCAATTTTGGTAAATTGTGCAGGGGTTGGGCATTTTGGAAGTTATGAGAGTTTAAGTTTTGAGCAGATTGAGCAGATGATAAATGTAAATCTCACCGCTCCTCTATTTTTGACAAAAATATTTCTAAATCCTCTAAAAAAAAATAACGGCTACATTTTCAATATCAACTCCATCTCTGCTCTCAAACCTGCAATTTTTGGTGTAGTTTATGGAGCAACCAAAGCGGGACTTCGACATTTTGGAAATTCGCTTTTCAATGAAAGTCGAAAAAGTGGGCTGAAGGTGGTCAATATAAATCCCGACATCACCAAAACTCCGTGGTTTGATAAGTTGCATTTTGCCCCCACTGACGACCCTTTAAGTTTTATAGACCCTAGCGAGATTGCTCAAATAATTCAAAATATTCTGCAATTAAAAGAGGGGACGATTGTTACTGATATTACAATTGAGCCTCAAAAGTTTAAAATTATGAAAAAATAGGAGAAAGAGAAAAAAGGTAAAAAGATAATGATGAGTAAGGCAATGAGTAATTTTAAAATTATATTTTTTTTCTTCTTTATAAAAGTTGCTTATTTTAAGTTATATTCATATATAATTTAGAAATTATAAATATTAAAGGAGCAAAATATGGATACAAAAAAAGAGGTGGTGAACGAAATTCAAAGAGTTGTTTTGGGTAAGGAGTTGCAGGTCAAATTGGCATTGGCTACATTTTTGGCAAAGGGGCATCTGCTGATTGAGGATATTCCAGGGGTTGGAAAAACTACTCTGGCAAAGGCGATGGCAAAAGTTTTGAATCTGCAATATAAGAGAATCCAATTTACAAGTGATATGTTACCATCTGACATTTTGGGGGTAAATATCTATAACTCCAAAGAGCATAGTTTTTCATTTAAAAAGGGGTCGATTTTTTCCCAATTTTTGTTGGCTGATGAGATAAATCGTTCCACTCCAAAAACTCAAAGTGCATTATTAGAGGCGATGGAGGAGCATCAAGTGACGATTGATGGGGTGACACGGATATTGCCTAAGCCGTTTTTTGTGATTGCTACTCAAAATCCCCAAGAGGAGATTGGTGTGTTTGAATTGCCAAAATCTCAACTGGATAGGTTTTTTATTAGCATAAATATTGGTTATCCCGACAAAGAGGCGGAGAAGAGGATTCTTAGAGGTGAGAGGGTTGAGGATTTAGATACTTTAAAGTCATTTGAGTTAGATGATATTTTGAAGATGCAAGAGATGGTTGAAAAGGTGACAATTACCGATACATTAATTAACTACCTGCATGATATTATAACTTATACGAGAGGTAAAAAATTTAGCTCTGGAATATCTACTCGGGGGGTTATAATTTTATCAAAGATGGCAAAAGCGTGGGCATTTTTGGAAAATCGAGATTTTGTGATTCCTGAAGATATTCAAACTGTGCTTCCCTATATTATCTCTCATCGAATTAAAAAAGTTGATGAAAATTTACCTGCGATGATGATGGCGAAAGAGATAATTGAGGCGATTAAAGTTGACTAAATTAATAATGAAAAATCTAAAATATCTGTTAATCATTGTGGGGCTAATATTTTTGGGTTGTACAAAAACACCAAAAGTCAAAACACCAGACACTAAGCAAGTTTCCAAAAAGTACAAACTCACAAAAAATTCCATCTTAAAACTTGACACAGGCGGTCATAGTAGTTTGATTAAGGATATTTTGGTCACGAGTGATAAAAGTGAATTTATAACTGCTAGTCGTGATAAAAGTATCAGAATTTGGGATAGTAAAACTGGGAAACTGAAACGAAAAATTTTGGGTAAGATTGGCAAGGGTAAAATTGGTTCGATTTTTTCGATAGCCCTAAGAGGTGATGATAAATATTTGGCGGTGGGGGGAATGCTGGATAAAAATATCGAAAATGGAAGTGCTATTCGGATATATGATTACAAAAGTGGAAAATTGGTCAAACTTCTTAAATCACACAAAAATGTGGTTTTGGATTTAGCTTTTAGTAAAGATGGTAAATATTTAGTCTCAGGTTCGGGGGACACTAAAGTGAAGATTTGGGATAGAGAATTTAAGTTGATTTATACTTTTAGCCAACACGAAAAAATTATAAATGCGGTCGATATTATAAAAACCAAAGATGATTATCTGATAATTTCCACATCGAAAGAGAAAGTTATCCATCTTTTTTCATTGAAGAAACAGAAATTAATCAAAAGTTTCAAAAGTGATTTTATCCTAAAATATATCGCTTCTAATGAAGATGAGATTGTACTTTGTGGTAATGGCGATGAAATTCTGATTTTTGACACCTCTCTAAATCTTATCAAAAAAATCAAAACCAAAACTCAACCCTCAGGTCTTGCATATTCCCCAAGTGGCAAATATTTAGTTTGTGGTTTTGGAACTTCACCAGCTTATGTGACAGTTTATGATGCCTCCTCAAATTACAAAAAATTATCTACTTTTGAAAAACACTCAAATACCACAGTCGCAGTAAATTTTTTGGATGAAAATAGAGTTCTTAGTGGGGGTGGTGACAATTTTGAAATCTATCTTTGGAATCGTGATGATGGTGAGGTCATTAAGAAAATCGAGGGTGAGGGGCGACGGATGTGGAGTGTGGGAATCTCAGGCGACAAAATAGCTTACGGCACAAAGTTTCAATATGTCAGCCACAATGAAAAAGCGAAATTGGAGAAATCGTTTGATTTGAAAAAGTTAAAATTTGTAGATGAGACCAAAGAGTTCAAGATTATCTCAAATGCCAATGAAAATTATTATATTTTACACGATTTTGGTGGAAATTATGGATACAATGATGGGGTTTTGAAAATTTATAAAAATAATGACCATTTGGTGGCGATGATTACTAAAAACGCAACCGATGGCTACCGACATATCACCTATGGATTTTATAAGGGCAAAATTATCTCTGGGGGGTCAAATGGAGTTATCAAAGTTTATAATATTGAGGGCAAAGAGATAGCTTCGCTGGTGGGACATAGTGGTGATATTTTGTCGATTGCTTTGGATGGTGATACTTTGGTGAGTGGGAGCAGTGACCAGACTATCAAGTTGTGGAATCTCAAAAAAATTAATACTTTTGTACCTAAAATTGATGATAAGCTTTTGCAACAACAGATTCTTTCAGCTAAAAAGCAGACTGGTCGAACTTGGAGTAAAAAGGAGATGATGGAATTTTGGGATAGACGATTTAAAAGTCATAAATATATGAAGCAACTCAAAATCTCCCCAAAACTTACGATTTTTATAGCGAAAGATGAGCAATGGATAGCTTGGAGGGAAAATGGAAATTATATCTCTTCGCAAAATGGAGCTAAATATCTGGGATTTCATATAAATTATAAGACAAATAAAGAGTCGGTTTTTGCCCCAATTAATAGTTTTAAAAAGTTTCAGAGAACTAAAATTATTAAATAATTTAGTAGGGTGCGATTTTATCGCACCAATTTAGGTTTCAATTTCACACCGCCCCTCACCACTTTTATGGGAAAAAATAATTCAAAAAAATCCAACTTTCATTGTACCTAAATAAATAGGTGTATAACTCATCCCAAAAAAATAGGGCTAATAGATTCTCTTATCTAT
>JAOZPA010000037.1 GCA_029932985.1 Campylobacterales bacterium | reverse complement strand
TTTTGCAAGGAATTCAACAAGGAGTTTTGCAAGGAGTTCAACAAGGAGTTCAACAGGGAGTTCAGCAAGGTATCAAAATAGAGATAATTAATTCTATAAAAGATATGTTACAATTTAAATTTAATGTAAAAGATGCAATTTTTTTGCCATTTTTGCAAAAGATTAATAGTGTTGAGAAACTAAGAAAAGTCAAAGAAGCTGTTATGGAAATGGCGACTATTAGAGAGATTGAGAAATTTGTAAAAAAAATGGAGAATTAAATTTAGGAAAAAAATCTATTTGTCCACACGAAAATTTTTCTTGAAAGCTGAAACTTGGAGACTGAGACCCATTTCCTCCTGTGGTTTAATTTAGCAAATAACATCTTTTATCTTTGATAAAAAAAACAATTTGTTATTTGATATTAATTTGGTGCGATAAAATCGCACCCTACTTTATCAAATTTTATCCTTTAATTTTATCACTCATAATTTTCATTGGTGTGCGTTGCCAAACACTAAACCTAATAATTCATATTTTCTTTTTTCAAAGCATCTCGAATATCTTTCATCTGTTGGTGTTTATTTTTGCACCAAATTGGGGCGAGTAAGCTATCATCATCAATTCCTGCGGTGATTCGTTGGATTATAATATTTTGAGGAGTTAATTTTATAGCTTTTACAACTGTATCGATATATTTTTCTTTAGAGATTGGGGTGAAAGTGCCTCGTTTAAATGAAGCGGTGAGTGCGGTATTTGAAACTACATAGAGTGGATGAATTTTGAGTGAATCGATTTTTAAATCTACCATTTTTTGGGTACTTTGGAGCATCGTCTCTTGAGTTTCATTTGGCAGACCAAAAATGAGATGAGCACAAATTTTTAATCCTCTCTCTTGGGTCTTCTCTATCCATTTATACATATTTGCCACATCGTGACCACGGTTAATTTTATCCAAAGTTTCATTATCGGTCGATTGGATACCATACTCTAGCCAAATCTCCTTTTTCTGATTTAATTCCGCCAAAAAATCCAAAATCTCATCAGTCATACAATCGGTGCGTGTACCTATGCTGATTCCCACAACATCATCTAACTCTAAGGCACTCGTGTAGAGTTTTTTCAAAGTTTCTAATGGGGCATAAGTGTTTGTGAAGGATTGGAAATAGATGATAAATTTTTCAGCTTTAAATTTTTTTATAAGTTTTGCTTTTGTGGAGCTATATTGGGATTGGAGTTCTGCTAATTGCCTCTGCAAAAATGGATTTTCTGTGGAGTTTAAATTTAAATAGTTTGCTTTTAATTTCACTTTGCCAACATTTGGGCTAAATGATTCATTTTCACAAAATGTACATCCACCTCTTGCCACCGAACCATCGATATTTGGACAGGTAAATCCAAACATACTGACGGGAATTTTATAGACTTTTTCACCATAAGTTTTTTTGAAATATCGTCCTGCTGTTAAAATTTCTCTCACGAAATCATCCTTTATGCAAAAGGATGGAAATATCCTTTTTTAATTGAAATAAGGTTATATTAAAATTTCTCTTAAAAGAAAATAATTTTGGGGATGAATTTGTAAAATAATGAGATTTATTCAACTATTTTTTTTCTCAAAATCGTAAATGCTGGTAGAGGGGTTGGTAATTTTATAGGATTTAAATTTCCACTATGAACACTCTCTAACTCTTTTCCCGATTCGGTGAGGATTTTTTTGAAATTTATAAAAAACTTTCCATCAATTTTTACAATTTTACCAATCTCATTATCCACTTCATCCACACTCCTATTTAATGGCACGACAATCTCTACATTTTCATTTGGCAAAATTTTATACTTACACATAAAAAACTCCTCATTTTCAGCCACCAATCCACACACCTCATAACTCCCCTTGCTCATCGCCGTTTCATAATTTTGAGTATCATTTTTTTCAAAAGGTCGGTGAATCAAATAAGCATCCGTAAATCCACGATTTTTCGTAGTATTCAACTCTGCCTGATATTTTTGTGCATCAAATTTACCATCATAAAAATCATCAATCGCCCCTCGATAAGTTTTTGCCGTAATCCCTGCATAGTAGGGGCTTTTGGTTCGTCCCTCAATCTTCAGCGAATCCACCGCACCACTTTTCAAAATATCCGCCACGTGCGAAGCCAAATTCATATCTTTTGCATTAAAAATATATGTACCAATATCTGGTTGCTCCTCTAGTCTAAATAAACTTCCATGCTCCTCATTTCCTGCATATAAAGTATATTCAAACCGACAATCATTTGCACAACTTCCACGATTTGGCACTCGCCCCATCTGCACCGCACTCACCAAACAACGACCACTATATGCAAAACACATCGACCCGTGTACAAAAACCTCTAGCTCCAAATTTGGAATTTTCTGCTTAATCTGCTCTACATCTTTGAGGCTTATCTCACGAGCGGTAATTATCCTCTTGACCCCCACATCGTGGTAAAATGAAGCATCCAAATAGTTCATCACATTTGCTTGAGTGGAGAGGTGAATATCGATATTTGGTGCATATTTTTGAGCTAACTGAATCGCCCCAGGGGTGGAAAGAATCAAAGCATCAGGTTTCATATCTGCAATTCGTTCGATGTGGGACTCCAAAAGCTTGATTTGTGAATTAAATGGAAAGCCATTGATAGTCACATAAAGTTTTTTGTTTAGTGAATGAGTATAATCTATCGCCTCCTTAAAACTCTCATAAGTGAACTCCTTGCCCGAGCGAATCCTCAGTGAAAAATGGCTCACCCCACCATAGACGGCATCCGCCCCATAACTTAATGCGATTTTCAGTTTTTCAAAATTCCCAGCAGGAGATAATAGCTCTACCTTTTTCATTATAACTCTTTTTAAATTTTTAACCGATTATATCGAATTATGCTATAATATAGGTAATAAATTTTTAAATAATCAAAATTCAATTGATAAAAATAGTTAAAAACAAGGGAAAAAATGCCTCAAGTCATTAAAATTACAGATATGCAAAATATCAAGCCTCTTTCATCTTTGGGGGGCGAGGTGAATCAAAAGTATCATCGGATTAGGGAGTTGTTTCGAGAGAATAATGATTATTTGATGTTCGCTGAGCCGTTAAAAACTTCTGAAAATCAGATAAAATGGCAAACTAAAACAGATAATGAGATAAGAAATTATAATGATTTAAGTGAAGATGAACAAAATATAGTTCGAGAAAAGCTTAAAACACAGGCGAAGAATTTATATAACCAGACAGATAAAAAAATTGAGAAATATTTGGATAGTTTTTTGCAGATTCCCTCTATTTATGATATTTATTTGGTGGATGATAGGGTGGTTTTGACCAATTGGGGATTTGTGAAAAATAGATTTGATGCCAAAAAAGATATTATTAAAAATTTGATGAGTTCTCCCGTTGAGGATATTCCAGCGACCTTAGTCCCCTCACCGATAACTCCGATAGTTCCAATAGATGAAGAATGTAAAACTTTTTTTTCTAGACATAAATA
Source organism: Campylobacterales bacterium (assembly GCA_029932985.1). Taxonomy (GTDB): domain Bacteria; phylum Campylobacterota; class Campylobacteria; order Campylobacterales; family JAOZPA01; genus JAOZPA01. The sequence goes on along the minus strand of JAOZPA010000037.1, from coordinate 16,026 downwards.
TAAACTTATCTCTCTACTTTTTTTATTGCTTTTAGCTTTGCTTTTGCTTTTGTTGTTTTCACAAGAGCAGAAAAAAGAATCGGTAAAAATAGATGAAAAGAGAATTGTAAAAGAGATTAGAGATAAAATTAAAACTGATGTTGAAGATACTTTTATCGTTAATGAAAAAAGAATTAAGATTTCGATTATTGATGATAATAAAAAACAGGATGAGTATTTTGACCTCTATATAAATGATAAATTTATAGGAGCGGTAAATAATCTACCAGGGGGAACGACGAGTTATGAAGTGGATTTGAAAAATGGTGAAAATACACTCTATTTGAAAATTACAGATAAATATATCTCAAATACTGCTTTGATAATCAAAATTGACCCAGCAAATTTATCAAAAAGGTTTCGAGGTGATGATAAAAGTTATTTATGGAAAATTGAAGTTAAGGATTAGAAATTAAATAATCTTAAAAAAGTGTTAAAAAGAGAATTTTAACACTTTTGGATTGTGGTCTATAAACCTTTTTCGATAGTTCGAGTAGTAAAAAATTCCTCTTTTAAATCTTGATTCATTTTTACATCTGTTTGAATCAAAATTGTTTTATGCAGAGTTCTTTTTGCTTGTTTAGTGGTCATAATAGTTTTGGTTGCTACATCAATTCCATCAATTTTTTTAATTTCACGAACATCCATATATTTAAGTCTATTTGCTTTTTTCAAAAAATATTTAGCACGAACCACCATAAAATTATCTTGTCGCACATAAGCTACTGTTTTTAAATATCCAGTTTCATCAATCGTTTTTTCCGCCTTTGGAGTAACTTCGATTTGCCAAACTTTAACTTTACCACTCTTTCGCTTAATCTCACTCTCTTTTAAAATTTTAAAAGTATATTCATCCAAATTTGGCTCAGTCATATCACTATATGAAAAATCACTTCCCATAAAACTACTATCTTTATCACTTGCTGGAATTCTCTTAGTTTTATTCAAGGCTGGAAGATACAACCATTGGTCATCATCTTTTGCATCATCATCATAATCATAGGTCAAAAAAGCGGTATTTTTTACATCACTTGGAGATAGAAAAAAAATTAATTTCAGCTCATCATCACCCTTATCTTTAGAAAATGTTTTCATATCTCGAATCCGCTTTGCACCATTTTTATCAATAAGTTGCATCTGCATATTTGTGATAATATTATCGCCATCATCTCTAGCTTGAACTTTATCCATAATATCTCTAGCATTTTGAGCTAAAAGCAAACCTGCACTCAATCCCAATGTGAGTAAAATTTTTTTCATCTGTTTTCCTTTATTTTTTTTATTTTATACTAATTCTGTTAATTTATTGTTAATAATAAAATTCCGTTGCCAAATACTAAACCCCAAAAGCTCTCTTCACTCTTTGAATCTCCGCCTTTGACCCGAAATAGATAGGAGTTTTTGAGTGAATATCTTTGGTCTGATTATCCAAAATATTGTTTATGCCATCGACCGCTTCGCCTCCTGCAAGTGTGATGATAAATGCAATTGGATAAGCTTCAAAGATGGTTTCTAAAATTCCGTTTGGGTTTGAAGTGGTGGCTGGTGAGGAATAGATTCCCCCTTTTTTGAAAAGGATTTGGTGGGTATCGAGGGCTAGGGAGTTGCTAAATCTGAGTCGATATTCATCATCAAAAAAGCTTTTCATTAATGTTTTGTGTTTGTTGCTCCACTCTTTGTGTAACCCTGCGGTTGAATTGATTTTACCATTTTGGTTTAGAGAAAATGATTCTTGTTGTACAAATTCGTCACCTTGATATGAAAAAAATTTGACCCCTTCATTTAATGAGGCGAAAACTAATTGAAATGTTGCTCCGTAGGTGATGTAGATGGAGGCTTTGAGATTTTTAGCTTCAAGGCTGTTTTCATAGATTCCAAAAATCGACCCTACTGAAAAATTTGTGTCTAAAAGTTCTGGGCTATCGATGGCTAGATAACTGATGAGATATTTTCCTGTTGGATTTATTTCACAATATTGTTTTTTCTTTTTGCCAATCGCCCCCCGAATGCTTTTAACTTTTTCCAACTCCCTTTCGATAATCTCCCCACAATGTGCATAAACATCATCGTGCATCTCTTTATCACTTTTACGAATGTCTAAAAAATCTTTGCTATTTGCAAAAACATCCCTCTCAATGTGTTCGGCAATATTTGAAATCGCATTAAAAACTTCAATCATTATAACTCCTTAAATTTTTCTATTATATTATCTCTCTTTAGTTTAAATTGAAATTAAATCTCCTATTTTATAGCTTTTGAAGTAGAATTTAAGTAGAATTTTTTTAAATTTAAAATTAAGGATAGATTTGAAAAAAGGTTTTTCATTAATGGAGCTTTTGATAGTAATTATCATATTAGGAATGTTAGCAGCTTTGGTATTACCAGGTCTTATGGAAACAAAAGAAAAAGCAGAAGTAGATTTAGTTTGTTCGCAAATGGCAAGTGTGGAGAGTGCATTGGATATGTTTAAATTAGATAATGGTACATACCCCCAAACCGAGGAGAAATTACAAGCATTAATTACAAATCCAGACCCTGAAAAATATCAAGGTTATAAAAAAAATGGATATTTCAAAAATGGAGCTATGCCAACTGACTCATGGAAACAAGAGTTTGTATATATTTATGATGAGGAGAGTGGTATATTTGAGTTAGTCTCTTTTGGAACAGATAGAAAAGAGGGTGGAAAAGATTATGCAAGTGATATACTATTTTCAGGCTGTCATGGGAAGAAAAAAAATAAAGAAGATATAGAGGAATGAGAAAAGCTTTTTCTCTCTTTGAACTTTTAGTAGTCATAGCTGTTATTGGGGCAATATATCTGTTAGCTTTTAATAGTTTGACCCCATCGGCAAAAAAAGAGAAAAATCTTGATATAAAAGGGATGAAAGAGTTTTTAACCCAAAAATATGGTGTTGGAATTGAACTAATTTGCATAGAGGGTTGTCAGCGATGTTATATTAAATCTAATGAAGAGATGAAAGAGATAGAGCAAACTTTTGGTCTCAAAGAGAATTTAGATGTTTATTTTATAGATAATAATTATCGTGAATTTAGGATAGAGTTTGATGATTTTGCAGATAATGAAGTTTGCCTAAAATACAAAATCTCCAAAAAAGGGGTTAGTGAACCTCAAATTATTCAAAACGGTGATACTTTCTACACTTTGCCCTCATTTATTGGCTCGGTGAGGGGATTTGAATCTATGAATGATGCGATTGAATGGCAGACAAAAGAGAAGTATGGTTTGGAGGAGGTTTATTGAAAAAAGGATTTACTTTGATGGAGATTTTAATCTCTGTTATGATAATTACAGTTGTAGCTTTTTCATTGTTAAAAATCTTTTCACAAAATCGAGATTTCGCCATCTATATTGACAAACGACCACTCATCTCATTTAGCTCAACACTTTATAGTTTCATCGACCTTAGCAAATATGACAAAAGTGAAAAAAATATTTATGACCTAATTTATAAAGATTTTGATATTAAAAATGATGAAGTTCGTAAATATCTCAAAGAGAGTAAAAGAGTGATTGAGGTGGGTGATGAGATTTTGGTTTTTGAAGATGAAGAGATGGGAATGGGGATATTTTCGACAAGATACAGTTTAAAAGGAAGTGTGACAAGCTTTTTTTTCAGATTAAAATTAGATAAAAGTGAAGTGAAAAAATGATTTTTAAATATCGTGGAATTGACAATAATGGTAAAAAAATCGTCGCAAATATTGAGGCGAATGATATTGAGGAGGCTAAAGGAAAACTGAAGGCTCGGGGGGTTATTTATAGCCAATTGAGTGAGAGCCGAAACTCGTTAGCGATGCTTGATGGCTTGACAAAACGGGATATTCCCCAAGATGATTTAGCTATGTTTTGTAAAGAGCTTTCGACCTATCTTAAATCGGGTATGACACTTTTAACCGCTTTGAAACTTATGATTGATGGACACAAAACCGCCAAAAAATTTCATCTTTTTTTGACCTCAATTTTGACTATGATTGAGGAGGGAAATTCACTCAACAATGCACTAACAAGCCAAAAAATCTATACAATTCCACTTTTTTTTACAAGAAGTATCAAGGTCGCAGAAAACTCAGGTACAATTAAAGAGGTTTTAATAAAAATGGGTGTCTTTTTTTCATCCCAAACCAAACTCAAAAAAGAGTTAAAAACCGCAATGGCATATCCTATTTTTATGATTAGTATCTCATTTATTATGGTGGCAGTTATGATTACATTTATCATCCCCAAGGTCACCTCCATTTTTGCAGAAACCAATCAAGAGTTACCAGCCCTCACCACATTTGTGCTATCCATCTCCGATTTCTTACGAGATAATTATGGTTTATTGATTTTCTTAGCCATCTTTATAATAGCTTCATTTAAATTATCATACAGATTTTTCAGTTTTTTCACCCATCTTATCGACCGATTTGCTTTGATGTTGCCTATTTTTGGTGGATTGATTCATAATTTCCAAATTGGAAGATTCTCCTACATCACTGCAATTATGTTAAAGTCGGGAGTTTCATTTGCTGAAGCTATCAAGCTTTCCGTCGATGTTGTGGATAATAAAGCTTTGCAAAGAGTGTTAGCAACTGCATCTGTAAAAGTGGTGGAGGGAAATAAATTTTCTACCGCTCTATTATTGGCAAAAAATACTGTAATCAAAAAAAACTTTCTGCAATCCCTTGCTGTTGGTGAGGAGAGTAGTGAAGTCCCTGCTGTGCTTGACAATCTTTCAACTCTCTATTTTGAGGAGAATAGCGACAAAACAAAGATGATGCTTTCACTTATTGAACCAATTTTGATGTTGGTTGTAGGTGGAATTATTGGGGTAATTGTGGCTGCTATGCTTCTACCAATTTTTTCACTAAATTTAGGAGCAACTTAAAAAACTATCATCGGTTTGGGGGACTAAGACCCCTAGCCGATGATTCGTTCAATTATCCACCAAGTAGCTAAAATGGCGGTGAGGAGTGAACCAATTTTTAAGATTCCAATTAGATAAATTTTACTTTTTCTCAGCATAAAGAGGATTGGTAAAACGATAACTACTATGACTAGTTGACCAAATTCTATGCCAATATTGAAAATTGCTAAAAGATAGATAAAAAATTCTCTTGCTAACTCTAATTCACCTAAAGCATTTGCAAATCCAAAGCCGTGAATAAGTCCAAAACCAAATGCTATTTGCCAATAAAACCCTTTGATTTTTTCAAATACATTATTAAGAGCAGTAAGTAAAACTGAGATAGCGATGGTGACCTCGATAAATTTTGAGGAGATGGTGACTAAATCTAATGCACTTAGGGTTAGGGTAATTGAGTGGGCGAGGCTAAAGGCGGTGACAATTTTTAGAATTTCAATAAAGACAGGTTTAAATTTTTCTCTATTTTTGACTGATGGAATGATGAGCATTAGGAGAAATAAGATATGGTCGATACCTATCCAGATGTGCCATATACCTTCGATAAAAAACTCTTTTAGGCTTTGGAAAAGATTGTTTTTGTGATTTTTAACCTCTATGGATAACTGCTGATGACCTAAAAAAAGTGTATTGATGGAGGTAGAATTTTTATCTACAAATTGCACAAAACAGCGGTAGATTGAATCCTCTTTGAAAAAAAGGTTATAATCTATATCAATTTTTTTTGTATTTTGAGCTAGTGGAATATCTATAATAATATAAGTTAAATCATCGTAATCTTCAAGTTTGAAATCTTTAATCTGCAAATCAAAGCTCTCATTATCAATTTTCAATTTAAAATATTTTTGGATATGCTCTATAATTTTCACCTTATGGTTAAACAACTCATCCCATTTTACATCTCCATCTTTGTTATCATCTAACTCAAAAATTCTCTCTAAATGCAAAGTTTCAATCTCCCATTCTAATGCAGGGGTGGTGTTATTGAAATCAAAATTTAGATAGGAGCAACGATATTGGTGAGCCACGAGTGAAAGTGAAAAAATGGATATTAAGATAAAAAATCTCATAAAAATTCCCTTGAAAAAAAAATTACCTAATCTTATACAAAATTTAGTAATTTTTAGATAAAATAAGCGGTTTAGTATTGATTTAATTAGTAAAGGCTGGAAATTGAACATAGATATAACTGAAATTACAAAGATTTTACCCCACCGATACCCATTTTTGCTCGTTGATAGAGTTGTGGGATTAGAGGTTGGCAAATCGATAGAAGCTTATAAAAATATAACAATTAATGAAGAAATTTTTCAGGGGCATTTCCCAGACCATCCAATCTACCCTGGAGTTATGATAGTTGAAGGACTAGCACAAGCTGGTGGAATTTTGGCATTTAAAAGCTTAGATGAAGAGGCTCAATCAAAATCTGATGAAAAAGTTGTCTATTTTACTGCAATTGATAAGTGTAAATTCAGAACTCCCGTAAAACCAGGGGATAAGCTAGAGTATAAAATAGAAGTTATTAAAAATCGAGGAGCGATGTGGGTTTTTAATGCTCAAGCTTTTGTCGATGGCAAGTTGGCAACCCAAGCGGAACTTAAAGCTATGATTGTAGATAAGTAGGCAGTTATGATTCATCCTACGGCAATTATCGAAGATGGTGCAATTATAGGAACTGATGTGAAAATTGGGGCATTTTGTGTCGTGCGAAAAGATGTGAAATTGGCTAATGGAGTGGAACTTTTATCACATATTGTGGTTGAGGGTTTTACTGATATTGGCGAAAATACAAAAATTTTTCCCTTCTCTGCAATTGGTACTGTACCCCAAGATTTGAGCTACAAGGGTGAAAAAGTAAAACTGATTATCGGCAAAAATAATACAATTAGAGAAAATGTACTCATAAATCCAGGGACGATAAAAGAAAATGGCGAAACTATAATCGGCGATAATAATCTTTTTATGGGGTCAACTCATATAGCCCACGATGCGATTTTGGGAGATAATATTGTGATGGTAAATCAATCAATGGTCGCAGGACATGTAAGAGTGGGCAATGGAGTGATAATCGGGGGTAATACCCCAATTCACCAATTTGTTCACATCGGTGAGGGGGCTATGATTGGCGGTGGAGGGGCTGTCAACCAAGACATTCCACCATTTTGTTTAGCAGAGGGAAATAGAGCCGTATTAAAGGGATTAAATTTAGTGGGGCTTCGGAGAATGGGGATTAGGCGAGATGAATTAAAATTATTAAAAATCGCTTATAAAAGACTTTTTAGACAAAACAGGTCATTAAAAATAGAAGCGGAAAAAATATTAGAAAATAATAGTTCAATATATGTAGAAAATTTATGTAAATTTATAGGCAATACCAATCGTGGTATTCCTTACGAGAGGGTGGTTAATGGCTAAAAGTTGTGATTTTTGTTACTCAATTGAGAGTGGAGATAATCGGATATTATCAGGTGGTGAGGAGAGTAAGCGAGTTTATATTTGTGAGGATTGTGTCGCTACGGTGTATGGTTTGCTTTATGGAGAAGATGAGCCTAAAAAAACAAAAAATGATAATAAAAAAAAGAAAATTTTTCAAGTAGATAGGGTTTTGACCCCAAAAGAGTTAAAGGCGATTTTGGATAGTTTTGTGATAGGTCAGGAGAGGGCGAAAAAGATTTTTAGTGTGGGGGTTTATAACCACTACAAAAGAGTTTTCAAACAAGATACAATAGATAATGATACAGAGATTTCAAAATCAAATATTTTATTGATTGGACCTACGGGAAGTGGAAAGACTTTGATGGCTCAAACTTTGGCAAAATCTCTCGAAGTGCCTTTAGCAATCACCGATGCGACTAGTTTAACGGAAGCTGGTTATGTGGGTGAGGATGTGGAAAATATTTTGACCCGACTCTACAATGCGTCTGGTGGTGATGTGGATAAAACTCAAAAAGGGATTGTTTTTATAGATGAGATTGATAAAATAGCTCGAATGGGTGAAAATCGTTCAATTACTAGAGATGTTTCTGGCGAGGGTGTCCAACAAGCGATGCTTAAAATTGTGGAGGGGAGCAAGGTTAATATCTCCGCAAAGGGTGGACGAAAAAATCCAAGCCAAGATTTTATAGAGATAGATACTACCAATATTTTGTTTGTTTGTGGTGGAGCATTTGAGGGGCTGAGTGATATAATTAAGAGGCGAGTCGATAGTAAATCTTTGGGTTTTGCACAGGGTAATCAAAAAAAATTAACGGATGAAGATGTTTTGAAAAAAATTGAACCTGATGATTTGATTCATTATGGATTGATTCCAGAACTTATCGGGCGACTGCACTCTATTGCATCATTAAATGAGCTTAAACTTGAAGATATGGTGAGGATTTTGACAGAACCAAAAAATTCAATCATAAATCAATACCAAAAACTTTTTGAGATTGATGGAGTGGGATTGGAGTTTACAGATGATGCTATCACCGAGATTGCAAAACTTGCACTAAAGCGAAAAACAGGAGCTAGAGGACTTAGGACAATTATTGAAGAGATGATGATTGATATAATGTTTGAACTACCTGAACTTTATGGTAAAATTGTAACTATCACAAAAGAGACAATAGATACACACGAAGCAGATATCTGCGATATGAAAAAAATAGCATAAAAGAAGGAGATTAAAAATGTTGACATCACTAATTGGTGCTATATCAAATGATATGACGATAGATTTAGGGACGGCAAATGTAGTTGTTTCAGTGAAAAACAGAGGGATTATCATCAATGAACCCTCTGTGGTTGCTGTTCAAACTTCAAGAAATGGAAGATCTAAGATTTTGGCAGTTGGACAAGAGGCGAAAAATATGATTGGTAAAACTCCTGGGGATATTCAAGCTGTTCGTCCCATGAAAGATGGAGTTATCGCTGATTTTGATATTACTGAAAAGATGATTAGACATTTTATCCAAAAAGCCCACGGACGAAAATCACTTCTTCGTCCACGAATTATAATTTGTGTACCGTATGGTCTAACTCAAGTTGAGCGAAAAGCGGTGAGAGAATCGGCTTTGAGTGCTGGGGCTAGAGAGGTTTATCTCATAGAAGAGCCGATGGCTGCAGGAATCGGTGCGGGGCTTCCAGTCCAAGAACCTCACGGAAACTTAGTTGTAGATATTGGTGGAGGGACAACAGAGATAGGTGTAATTTCACTAGGTGGATTGGTAGTAAGTAAATCTATTCGAGTTGCTGGAGATAAATTAGACACTGCAATTATCGATTATGTAAAGAAAAAATACAACCTATTAATTGGTGAGCGAACAGCAGAAGATATAAAAATCAAAGCTGGAAGTGCTGTTGATACTGGCGAAGATTTGAATATGGTCATAAAGGGGCGAGACCAGATTAGTCAACTTTTGGTGAGAGTGGAGTTGGCTGGTGATGATGTGCGAGAGGCGATGAAAGACCCACTAAAAGAGATGGCAAATGCACTTAGAAGTATTTTGGAAAAAACCCCACCAGATTTAGCTGGAGATATTGTGGAAAATGGAGTGGTTTTGACAGGTGGAGGGGCATTGATTCGGGGGCTTGATAAATATTTTTCAGATATTATTAAACTACCTGTTTATGTTTCTGATGAGCCTTTGTTGGCGGTGGCTAAGGGTACTGCGATGGCTTTAGAAAATATAGAGATTTTTAAACATTTAGACAATGAATAAACGGGGATTTGTATTTCTTATCTCTCTTTTTTTACTAGTATTTATCTTTTTTAAATATGGATTTGCAATAAAGGAGAAACTTTTTCTAATCCCCTATTCGATTAGAGAATTTTATATAGATATAAAAAATAACATAGAATCGAGTATAGATGAACACTTTAATCAAGCTCGAACTATTAAAATTTTAACTCTCAGATTGAAAGAGTCAAACAAAGTGGCTCTTTTGGCAAATAGCTATAAAAAACAGTTAGAAGCCATAGCAAATGAGCAAAAACTGACAACCCCCTCACCTCGACTAGAGCTTATACAAGCAAAATCATATATGAAATTTAGTGATTACAATAAAATATGGATAGATTTTAAAAACTTTGACAAAAATGAAATCTATGGATTAATCAAAAATAATTTCACTGCAGGGATTATCATCTCTAAAAATTCAAAACCATTAGCCCTATTGCAGGGTGACCAGAAATGTACATTTTCCGTGGTGATTGGGGATATGGAAGCCCCTGGAATCGCTTTTGGAAACAATAATAAGATGATTGTCAAATTTATTCCACCGTGGATTGTCATAAGAGAGGGTGATGAGGTGACAACTAGTGGACTTGACAATATTTTTATAGTGGGTGTAAAAGTGGGAAAAGTTACCAAAGTTATAGAAAAACTCTCATTTAAGGAGGCTCATATCAAACCCTACTACAGTTCAACCAAAATTCCATCATATTTTCATATAATAAACAAAAAAAAATAAAACAAGGAAACTTATGCCAAAAAGAGAAGATATTAAAACCATTTTGCTGATAGGTTCGGGCCCTATTATTATAGGTCAAGCTTGTGAATTTGATTATTCAGGTACACAAGCCGCCAAAACTTTAAAGGAGCTAGGTTACCGAGTTGTGCTGATTAATTCAAATCCTGCTACAATTATGACCGATCCAGAATTTGCTGATAGAACCTATATTGAACCAATCACTAAAGAGGTTATAAGTGAAATTATAAAGATGGAAAATGTAGATGCAATCTTACCAACTATGGGTGGACAGACCGCTTTAAATGTGGCGATGGAGATGCATGATGCAGATATGCTTGGAGATGTTGAGTTTTTGGGAGCTAATCCAGAGGCTATTAAAAAGGGTGAAGATAGACAACTTTTCAAAAAAGCGATGCAAAAAATCGGTATGGACTTGCCAATCTCCTACTATGCCTACGATATGGAAAATGCAGTTAAATATGCGGGTAAAATTGGCTTTCCAGTTATCATTCGAGCTTCATTTACTTTGGCAGGTGGAGGTAGTGGAGTAGCTTACAATATCGATGAATTCAAAGAGATTGCCCAAAGCGGACTAGACCAAAGTCCCATCACCGAGATTTTACTTGAGGAGTCTTTGCTAGGTTGGAAAGAGTATGAGATGGAGGTTATTCGTGACCGAGCTGATAACTGTATCATCGTTTGCTCCATTGAAAATTTTGACCCAATGGGAGTTCACACGGGGGATTCTATCACCATCGCTCCAGCCCTCACACTCACTGATAAAGAGTATCAACGGATGAGAAATGCCTCTTTTGAGATTCTTCGTGAAATTGGTGTTGACACGGGAGGAAGTAATGTTCAGTTTGCTCTAAATCCAGAAAATGGTAGAATGACGGTGATTGAGATGAATCCACGAGTTAGCCGAAGTTCCGCTCTAGCCAGTAAAGCCACAGGTTACCCTATTGCAAAAGTTGCTACACTATTAGCAGTAGGATTTACTCTCGATGAGATAGAAAATGACATCACAGGCACAACCGCATCTTTTGAGCCAGTTATAGATTATATCGTTACTAAACTTCCACGGTTCACTTTTGAAAAATTTCCTCAAGCAAACTCAACCCTCACAACATCTATGAAAAGTGTGGGTGAAGTTATGGCGATGGGGAGAACTTTTAAGGAATCTATAAATAAAGCTCTTTGCTCTTTAGAGACGGGACTTTGTGGATTTGACAAGTTGAAAGTTAGCCAAAATAAACTTATAAATGAGATAAGACGACCAAATGAAGATCGGATTTTGTATGTGGCTCAAGCTTTTCGAGATGGTTTGGATTTAGAAGAGATTTTTGAACTTTGCAAAATTGATAGATGGTTTTTGTATCAGATTGAGGAGTTAGTGGAGTTTGAGAAGCAGATAGATATGAATATCCTCACCGATGAGAAAACTCTAAGAGAGGCAAAATCTTACGGAATTTCTGACAAGATGATAGCCACTTTGATTAAAGATAATGATGATTTAGATGTGAGCGAAAATGATATTTATAATGCCCGAAAAAATTTGAAAATTGAGCTAGAATATAATGAGGTCGATACTTGTGGAGCGGAATTTAAAGCCCTCACTCCCTATCTTTACTCCTCGATTAATATCACTCCGCCCCTTTCTTTGGCTTCAAGTCCCCTCACCGATAAAAAGAAAGTGATGATAATTGGTGGTGGGCCAAATCGGATAGGTCAAGGAATTGAGTTTGATTACTGCTGTGTTCATGCCTCTTTTGCCCTAAAAGAGATGGGTGTTGAAACCATTATGTATAATTGCAATCCTGAAACGGTGAGTACCGATTATGATACAAGTGATATTTTGTATTTTGAGCCTATCGATTTTGAACGGGTGCGAAGTGTGATTGAGCGAGAAAATCCAGATGGTGTGATTGTCCATTTTGGGGGGCAGACACCTTTGAAACTTGCAAAAAAACTTACCGCAATTGGGGCTAAGATTATTGGGACAACTGCTAAAGTTATTGATTTAACAGAAGATAGAAAAAAATTCTCCGCTTTTGTAGAAAAAAATGGACTTTTGCAACCAAATAATGCAACCGTTGTAAATAAAAGTGAAGCTCTTAAAGTAGCAAATAAAATCACTTATCCCGTATTGGTTCGACCAAGTTATGTGTTGGGTGGTCGGGCGATGAAGATTGTTTATAATGATGATGAGCTGAGCCGATATATGGATGAGGCGGTGAGTGTCTCTAATGATTCGCCAGTGTTGGTTGATAAATTTCTTGACCGTGCAATTGAGTTAGATGTAGATGCGATTAGTGATGGTAATGAAGTTTTTATAGGTTCGATTATGCAACATATTGAGGAGGCTGGAATCCATTCGGGGGACAGTGCTTGTATCTTGCCAACTATTGATTTAAGTGATGAGTTGATTAGAGAAGTAGAGACCCAAACGGCAAAAATTGCTATTAATTTAGGAATTAAGGGGCTGTTAAATATTCAATATGCAATTTTTGAAAATAGTGTGTATCTCATTGAGGTAAATCCACGGGCAAGTCGAACTGTGCCATTTGTGAGTAAAGCAACGGGAATTCCATTGGCAAAAGTGGCTACAAAAGTGATGTATGAGGGAAATTTGAAAAATGCACTAGATTTTTATGATAAGTCTAAAATCGTTTATTTTGATAATGGGGTGTATAAACCTCAAATGAAATCTCATGTGAGTGTCAAAGAGGCGGTTTTTCCATTTAGTAAATTAAGTGGAGCTGACCTTATCTTAGGTCCTGAGATGAAATCAACTGGAGAGGTTATGGGTATAAGTGATAATTATGCTTCCTCGTTTGCAAAAGCTCAAATAGCTTCAAAAAATATTCTTCCAACTAGTGGTAGGGTGTTTTTGTCTTTAGCATCTTTGGATAAAGAGTTTGCCAAAGAGTTAGCAAGTGATTTGATAAATTTAGGGTTTGAGATAGTTGCAACTCGGGGGACTCATAAAACTCTAAAAGATAGTGGAGTGGAGAGTAAGTTTGTTTATAAAATTAGTGATGGGCGACCAAATATCGTGGATAGCCTAAAAAATAAAGAGATAACTTTGGTAATAAATACTAGTAATAATGATAATTCTAGCAATAATGATGGTGTAGAGATAAGGCAAAATGTTTTAAGATTAAATATTCCCTATTTTACAACTGTTGCAGCTGCCAAAGTTTCGATAAAAGCGATTGAAAAATTAATCAATAATTCATTGAAACCAAAAGCTCTTCAAGACTACTTAAGTTAATCTTATCTTGCCCTATTATTGGGCAAGAATTTCTAATCTTTACTCCATCTCTTTCGTCAATTTTCGGTAACTGATAAAAATCAAACTCAAAGCTATAAATGCAATAAATAGAAGAATTGGAAACTTATAATTTTCCCAATACTCAGCTAGTATATCCAATGATTCATTTGAATCTCTAAGATTTCTATCAGTATGATAAGCTACTATTTCATCTTTGGTTATAAATGCTAAATTGCTATCTATCTCTTTGAGTTGTGCCATATTTGTGGAGTCAAAAAATTCCATCGCCTGTTCTGTATTGAAATAACTCACCGCAAAAAGTGGAGTATCCATAAATGAGCCTGTTTGAATAAATGAAAAATCATCCCAGTTTTGAGATGAAAAAACCAAGCTTTTATCTATTGCATTGTAGATTGAAAAATCATTTGAATTTACGATAAGTGGCAAATCCCATCTCTGTTTTGTGAAGTTATTTTGATTTGCAAAAATGATAATACTATTATAACTATTTTGTTTTTTTGTCAAATTATCTAAAGAGGATTTAATATCTAAATTATTAATAGATTTATTATTTTTACCCAGTTTTTCCGCAAATTTCATAGCACTTTGCTTTAGCTCACTTTCAACTATCATCAAAACATCCCCTTGAAGATTTTTTAGAAAACTAGAAACAGAATCAACCTCCGTATTAATTTTATCCCACGAAAAATAGGAGCTATTAAACATAGTTGCTTTAAGTTTAGGAATTGAGCCTATACATTTTTCATTATTGAGATAAAAAGAGGTGCTAACAACCAATTTATTAAATCCAGTATTTATAAAAGATTTAGGAATTTTAATAGGATAATTTTTTATTTTACTCTCATCATCCAGCACAAATGATTGCATCAACTGGTCATTAAAAAAAATATTTAGATAACCTCGCTCCTTTCCAAGAACAGGTGTATGGTTAAAGTGAAGATTAAAAATCAGATTTTTAGCCACCCCACCAAAATCTCTAGTATTAAATGGAATATTAAAATAGAGGTCACCTAACCCTTTTTGAGTAATACTTTTTAGTTTAAAATCTTTCAAAGAAAGCCGTTTAAAACCCCTCTTTTTCTCTTTGGGTTTGACAATTTTCGTATTTTTGAGATAAGATGTAGCAAACAATGCACTCCACTGAGAATTTAGAGATTTGAGGGACTTTGAAGAGAGATAAAGGGTATTATTTTTAAGTTTTATCTCATCGCTATTACCCATAATCACGACATTTTTAGATTTCATATCCTCCGTAAAAGAGTATTTTGTCTCTAGTTGATTGGTCGTATTTAATTTATTGAGAAAATAAACCAACGAAATCACATCAATTGATGCACTATTGTCAATAATATTTATATCTTTTGTATAATCTTTGAAAAAACTGCTAATATGCTTTATATTTTGTGGCACATCAACCTTAAAACCACTGCTCAGCTCAATCGTACTCCACAGATTCTCCGAATTATTATCAATACAAAAATCCCCCGTGATAAACATATTTAGCCTAATCGTAATTTTGACACTCTTTTTTCTCGAATTTAACTCACGAGAAAATGAAATCTTAGGCTCATAACCTATCTCCTTAATATAATTTGTAAAAAGTGGAACATCATCAACCAGCACAGTAATCGTAGATTTAGGATTTAATACTTGCGAAAGTTGCATAAAAAAAGTGACATCAATCAGCTTCTGCCCACGAAGAATAGGAATAATAAAATCATAACTAGGATGACTCCCCTCCAAAATAATCTTTTTTTCATAGCCCATACTTCTTAAATCAATAAACCTATCCTGCCCCACCTCCACATAAAATGAAGCTTGAAGCAATTTCAACGATATTATTAAAACAAATAAAAATTTCATAGAACTCTCTTTTTTAAATACATAATACAGAAAATGAGTAAAAAAGTAGTAAAAATATTTTATAAAAGCCTTATCTTAAGATTAATATAAGAAAAAAGTAACTTCTAAATTATACTTCAGTCCCCTCACCGATTTTTTATTTTAGGAATAGAAACTCAATAAAAAATCATCATTCTTTATCCTCAATCTCTTTTTGCCTTCCTAATTTGAGGGTTTTTTCGCAGATTTCCACATCTATTACATCTTTTTTCTCATATTGTATCGGCATAATTTGGAAAGTTCGTAAATCTTTAAATCTCATTTTCACACCGCCACTCACCGCTTTTATGCTCTCAACCAAAAATCTTTTGCCACTCATCACAATCACCAAACCGATAAAAAACAGCAGATGAGAAATATCTGGAACTCTATTTTCACCATTTTTAGGAGTTTCAACTTTTCTTTCAT
>JAOZPA010000142.1 GCA_029932985.1 Campylobacterales bacterium | reverse complement strand
GCTTAGCAGAATAATAATTATTATCATAGATAGCTGTTATATTAGCCCTATTTTTATAGAAAAAAAACTCACCCCTATATTTATAGGGGTATAAATCTTAAAGATTTCTTATTTTATGTTTAATTAAGTTCTTAATATCTTTGATATTATCTAAAAAATTTATCGGTGAGAGGTTAGTGTGCCTTTTGTGTTATAATATTACAAAAATAATTAGGATAAATGATGAATAAAGAGGATTTTTTTATAAGTGGATTTCAAAATTCATTTATTGGTGATGATGGTGCGGTTGTGGGTGAGTTTGTCTATTCTAAAGACCTATTTTGTGAGGATATTCATTTCAAGAGGGAGTGGTTTAGTCTAACTCAAATTGTAGAAAAAAGTTTTTTGGTTAATATTTCTGATGCAATTGTGATGAATGCAAAACCTAAATATACCTTGATTGGCATCAAAATTCCAAAAAATTTTACTAAAGATGAGCTTTTAGAGATAAATGCAGCATTTAAAAAAATCGCCTCTCTCTACAATATTACGATTATTGGAGGTGATACGATTGCTGGAGATAAGCTGGATATTTCAATCACCATTATTTCACAAACCAAAAATCCAATTTTTAGAAAAGGTGTGAAAGTTGGGGATTATTTGGCTCATACTGGAGAATTGGGTGAGAGTTTGAAGGATTTAAATAGGCTTTTTATGGGGCAAAAAATCTCTAAGAATTCTAAATTTATCAGACCAAAACTCAAAGATAAATTTTTTTATAAAGTTGCTCCATTTATAAATAGTGCTTTGGATATTTCCGATGGATTGTACAAAGATTTATCTCGTTTGGGGGTCATAAACCAGATTGGATTTAAGTTTATCAAAAAGTTTAAGAAAAATGAGGCTTGTAGTGGTGAAGAGTATGAAATTTTGTTTAGTTTCAATAAAAAAAATCTACAAAAGATTAAAGCAATTGCCCAAAAAACTAAAACTAAAATAACCATTTTTGCTATTGCTAAACGGGGAAAATTTAAGAATCAATGTAAAGAGAATCATTTTTGATATTTCAGCCCCTACCGAAAATTGATAGGGGTATTTGCCAAAAAATAGATTTAATAATCCGCCGCATCCTCAAACATTTTAACCGCTTTATCCATCTCTTTAAGCAGAGGCAGATTGCCCTTGATGATTTGAGAAATCTCTTTATCACTAACTTTTTTCTTGAGATATATAGGTTTGAGCTTCATCCACATATCCTCCACCGTTTCTAGTTGCTCCTTGAGATAGATGATAGTCGTCCCCGTGAGGTTGAGAGTTTTATCACCATCCATCAAGCCCTGAAGAGTTTTATCAAATAATGCAACAGAAGTTTTAAGATTTTTAAAATTATTTGCCACATCCATTCCACCAATCACCAGCAATTTCTCTTTTGTCATCTTCTGGGTGAGCATCCGCTGTTTTCCAGCCAAATCGATATTTTGAGTCATCACCGAATCGATAGAATTATCAAAACTTTTCTCATCCTTGAACATCAAAACAGATTTATGACTAGCATTAAAAAGTTTCTCATTATTTTTCACAATGTGACTCAAAGCCTTTTTGTCCAATATCCCCCCAGCCGTGATTTTCTGAATATTTGCATAAAAAGGTGTCCAGATAGATTTTACATTTGCCAACTGTTTTTGCAACTTTTTACCAGCTTTTTTCAAATCCAAACTCTTTTCACCATTTAGAAAACCATTTAGAGTTTTATCGTAAAGAGCAGAAGTATTTTTGAGATTTTTGAGATTCTGTTTTTTATCAATCCCCAAAGCTACCAGCAAACTCTCTTTCGACATTTCTTGAGTGAGCATCCGCTGTTTTCCAGCTAGATTTATCACATGCCCCTTTTTATTTTGCAAAGAGGTCACCGTATTTACAATACTTGCAATCGCCGTAAATGTTATCTGCTTTTTGACCGACTTTTCATATAGCCCAACCGTAACATTCATCTCCTTTAAAACAATCAAAAGTTTTTTTGTAACTCTGTTTAATTTCTCTTTATTTGCAACAATCGCAGGAGTAACATCTGCTTTTATCTCACTCCAAAGCTTCTGCACCTTTTTAAGTTGTGTTGTGACTTGATTTAACTTAGAGCCTTTAATCCCCATCTCATCATCGCCATCAATCAGCCCCTTCAAAGTTTTTTCAAATAAAATTTTGGTAACATTAAGATTTTTAATATTCTCATCTTTGTGAATCCCATTTGCAATCAACAGCAACTCTTTTGACATCTTTTGAGTCAGCATTCTTTGTCGCCCAGCATAATTAATATCCCCAGCCAATGCCACATCAATATTTGATAAAGCCTTACTCTCTTTGACATACATCGTCACAACTTTGTGCATATTTTTCAAAAGTGGAATATTTTGCCCCTCAATCGTTTGCAAAATTTTATCATCGATTTTACCACCAATAACAGTTTTAATATTCGCATAAAACTCTTTCCACTTCAACTCCACATTTTTTAGCTCATCATTAATCACTTTAGATTTCACACTCTTAAGCTTTAGCCCCTTATCACCATTTATCAAACCCTTTAAAGTTTTATCAAATAGTGTCGAAGTTTTTTTTAGCCGTTTGATATTTTCCTTTTTTTCAATACCACTAGCAATCAGCAAAATCTGTTTTGTCATCTTCTGACTAAGCATCCGCTGTTTTCCAGCCAGATTTATAATAACCCCCATATCCTTATCACTCACCGCAAATAACGATGAGCCAAACCCAAAAATCAACACCAAAACTATGAAAAATCTACTTTTCATCTCTTCTCCTTTATAAAATTTACTCTAAGTCTAAGATTTTGTTACTTACATATACCTAAAATACTATATAATTTATAAGATAAGTTATGTTATGATAGCAACTTTCATATTATAAGAAAAATATATACTAAAAAAGGAATTTTATGGAGATTTTACCCGCAATTGATTTAAAAAATGGAGTTGCTGTAAGGCTTAGTAAAGGTTTAATGGATAGTGCAAAAATTTATTCAACTCAGCCATGGGAAGTGGCGAAAAAATTTGAGGAACTTGGTAGTCGTTGGGTGCATTTGGTGGATTTAAATGGAGCATTTGCAGGTGAGCCAAAAAATTTAGAGCAGATAAAACAGATTAGAAAAAATTGCAATCTACAGCTAGAGCTTGGTGGTGGAATTCGAGATGAGGCAACTATCAAAAAATATATAGACTTAGGAATTGATAGAGTAATCTTGGGTTCAGTTGCCCTCAAAAATCCAAATTTTGTAAAAGAGATGGCTCAAAAATATAGAGTTGTTGTAGGAATCGATGCGATAGATGGATTTGTGGCGGTCGAGGGTTGGGCAGAAAAATCTACAATGTTAGCCGTAGATTTGGCAAAAGAGTTTGCCGATGCGGGGGTCGAAGCGATAATCTGCACCGATGTTGCCAGAGACGGAATGCTCACAGGGGTCAATGTCGATTTCACTTTAGAGATAGCTTCATCATCACAAATCTCCACAATCGCAAGTGGCGGAGTCAAAGATATAGGGGACATTATAGCATTAAATGACACCAAAAAAATCGATGGAGTAATTGTGGGTAAAGCATTTTACGAAGGCACACTCGACCTGCAAGAGGCATTTAAAGTCACCAGATGAGTGCAAATGAATTGATAATTTGGATTTTGATGTTTTTGATTTTGCTGGGAATGAGGCAATATTATGGCAAAAAAGAGGCGGTTGATGTGGAGTATCTAAAGGGTGAACTTTTTAAAATCATCGCTGAGCAAAAACATAAGTTTAACCAAAATATTACCATTGCCAAAACAGATTTAGCCCAACTTGTGACAATCGTCGATGAGATTAATATAACAAATATTAAAGATTATAAAATCCAACTCAAAAAAGATTTGACCTATCTTGAAAGTGACGATAGCTTTACAATGAGTGCTAAAACTAGTATTTTGAAATTTATTCAATAACCTCATTTTGGGGCTTAAGTCCCCAAACGGAAATTAATTTTAAAAGATGTTTTGATTTTTTATAAAATGTGCTAAGTTATTGAAGTAGAAAGTAAAGAGGATTTTCATCCCCTTGCCCTATGAGTGGAATTATACATAAATTTTTTATGAACAAAAGTAAATTTTTTTACTAAAATTTAAATTTAAAAAAGCCCTAAGGCAAGGGCTTTAATAGAGTTTAAAGATTATTTCTAGCTTTTTAAATTAAAGCAAATTCTAAGAAAATACCATTTAAAATTTATGCCCTATTGTTAAATTATAAGCTTTTATATTTTTATCAAAAAGATTTAGATTCGATTCTACTTTATTATTTTTATAACTAAAAGCTAGATAAGTATTTTTTATATTTAAAAGTTTATTATATCTTGCATAAAAAAGAATCAACTGCTCATTATTTTCCTGAGTTTTATCAAAATATGAATTAATCGCATCAAAATTTTTCTGATAAAATCCAACCTTCGTTAAAAAGAGAAGATTTTTTATAGGTGCTTTTACCTCAAATTCAAATCCATATCGCCCAAATGAACTAGCTTCACCATCCGCTAAGGATTTTTGATACTCCAATGCAGAGGAAAAAAATAGATAATTATAAACAGCTTTTACCTTATGAGTGTAGGAATCTCGGGCTAAATCACTATCTTTTAAACCATCATTATCATAGGAATTTCGCTTGAATCTATAAATGAAATTAAAATATACATACTTCTCAAATTCAGATTTATAACCTAGATAAATCCCCTTTCTATCAATTTTTGTATCATCTCGCTCAATATTTAACAAATATGGATTCACAAAAGCCTCCTCTTGAATATTTTGAATAAAACCAAAACTATAAGTATTTTTTTGATTTTCATATCTCACTCCAAACTCAATTGCTGGTTGCATTTGAGCAGTTTTGATGTAATATTGTATATTTGATGATTCAAATCCTAGATAAAATTTCCCAATAATATCAGTTTTTTTGCTCTTCTCCGCTCCATTCTCATAAGAGATTATCATTTTATCTTTTATGTTTGTATTTAACTTACTCTCAAAAATCCGATACCTTATTCCCAGCTCTATAAAATTCTCACTCGCCTCTAATAGAGTTGAAGATATGAAAATAACAATTAACAACTTTTTATACACAAAATTTCCTTTTTTTGTGATTTTATCCAAAAGATTCTTAATTAATACTCAACTGCACAACTGCAGGGTCAGAGGTATTTTACGTATTTTACGTATTTTACGGAATAAAACTTAATTTAAACTAATTTTTAAATTTCCGTTCGTGTACCGTAACCCTAAAACTCCAAACCGATAATCTCTTTTATTTGCTAAGAAGAAAATATCTTCCACCATTTGATTATAAAATTTTTCTCATTTTTAGATTCTTTGATAATAAATCTAATAGTCTTGTAATATTGTTGTAAAAACAAGTTTTTTTAATATTTTAGTAAAAATTCCTCATCTAACCTTTTTTATAATTGATTATTTACTTTTGCCAAATACCAAGGTAAATATGTTATAATCAAAATAAAGGGGTAAAAATGTTAAAAAAATTACCGATTGGGATTCAGACTTTTAGTGAAATTATAGAGGAGGATTATCTATATATTGATAAGACGGAGATTGCTTTGGAGTTGATAGAGAGTTATAAATATTCATTTCTTTCTCGTC
>JAOZPA010000141.1 GCA_029932985.1 Campylobacterales bacterium | reverse complement strand
AATTTTATAATCTTACAAACTGTCAACTACTTTTACTAATTTATGAAGGATGCCTTTTAATTAAATTTAGGATTTTGGTTTTTTATGTTAAAATATATAAAAAGTGATAGAAAGAGATGTCAAATATAATTAAAGCATTTATGAATATAGTAGATAATCCAATAGTAAAATTGGTAGATTATTATAATGAGAAAAATAGAGTTAATAATATGGGTAAAGCTTTGGAGGTTTTTATTCAAGATGCTTTTGCAAATACAATTAATGAAACAGATGAGCAAAAACGATTAGAAAAATTTCAAGAGATATATTCATATCAAGGGAATCAAAATAATCCACCTGATTTGATGTTGAAAAATAGTGATGCGATTGAGGTTAAGAAACTTCAATCTAAAAATTCTGCGATTGCATTAAATAGTTCATATCCAAAAGCAAAACTTTATGCCAATAGTCCTATGATTACCAAAACCTGTAAAGAGTGTGAGGATTGGGAGAAAAAGGATATAATTTATGCAATTGGATATACAAATGATAATAGTTTAAAATCTTTGTGGTTGGTTTATGGGGATTGCTTTTGTGCGACCGAAGAGATTTATGAGAGAATTAAAAATACAATTTCAAGTGGAATTAAAACAATAGCAGATGTTGAATTTACACCAACCAAAGAGTTGGGAAAAGTTAAAAAAGTTGACCCCTTGGGGATTACAGATTTGCAAATTCGGGGGATGTGGCATATTGAAAATCCAAATAAAACTTTTAATTATATTTATGAGTTTGATGAGAGTAAAGATTTTCAATTAATAGCTCTTATGAAAAAAGAAAAATATGAAAGTTTGTCTTTAAATGATAGAGAAAATTTGGAAAGTTTGAATGGAGTGCAGGTTAAGGATATTAAGATTAAAAGTCCTAATAATCCTGTAAAATTAATGGAAACTAAATTATTAGTTTTAAAAAAATAACTAAAAATACTAGAGGAGAAAAAATGAATGATTTTTTATATAGAATTGATGAAAAGATAATTAAATCTAAAGCAAATTTAATTGGACATACCGATGAGTTTAAACAATGCTCAAAACTTATAGATATAATACATGATAGTGGTAAAGAATATTTAACTTTTTTTAATGAAATTGATATACGAAGTATTAATATTTTTTATGGAGAAACAGGTACAGGTAAAACTACATTAGCTTATTCTATAGCAAAATATGCATTAACCAAATATGGAATTGAATCGTATTCACTTAATATTGAAAATATTATTAAAACTGAACTAGGAGCTACTGTTAATAATTTTGAGAGTGCTTTTCAAGAAATTAAAAAATTATCGGAGGAAGACAAAGGTATAATACTTTTTTTAGATGAATTTGATCGATTATTAGTTAATAGAGGAAATGATAATGAGCTATCTGAATTAAAAAGAGCATTAATTGCATTAATGGACTTTTTTCAGTCTATATCGGTTAAACAACAAATAACAATATTAGCAACAACGAATTACTTTGGATCTTTAGATTCTGCAATGAAAAGAAGATTTTCTTTTCATTATGAAATCAAATCTAATAAAGAATCCAGAGAGGAATATTATGAAAAATTAAAGAAGTTAATTCCTAATGGGTTGAATTATAAATTATCTGATAAAATTATTGATAGTTCAAATATATCAAATATGAAAAAACTAGTTAGAGAAGATATTGTTAAATTAATTAAAGGATAAATATGGGTATGAAAATTATTGTAGTTTCTTTTGAGAAAAATAAGAATAAAGAGTTATTAGCTGATTATAAATCTATAAGTAATGAAGTTAATATTACAGAATTTTTAAATATTTTTTTGCAATCTACTGATATTATTGATTTGGAAGTTTTGGAAGAAGATGAGAAAATTATCTATCAAGAAATAAAATCTAGTTCTATTAAATCTATATCTATACAACTTGATAAAAGAGGTAAAAACATATTTAGTAGCATTAAGAAAACATCAGGAAATAAAAAGCGTAATGAGTTCCTTGATAACTTGGAAGATATTTTTTATCTAAATATTCTGCTAAAAAAGTTTTTTCAAGAATTATTATTGAATAATGAAAATAACATAAAATTGATAATTATATAAGGCTTTGTATGAAAAAATTTGAGGGGAATAAAGGTAGTATATTAGAAGGTAAATCTTTAGAAATAGGTGGATTAATTCAACAAGATACAGCTGGAGAAGTTGAGCATATTCGCAATAAAACAACAAATCAACAAGATGAAGGTGTAGATTATAAAAGAATAGTACAAGATAACTTTGACTATTTTGAATATATACGAAAAATTAAAAATGAAGAGACAAAGGATAAACAAAATGGGTAAAAAAGGTATCATACTAGGACAAGATAAAAATTATAAAGGAAAGTTACCGACAAAAGAACTAAAAAGTGCAATAAATAAACTCAAAGAACAATATCAAGAAAGAGATGAATCAATTAATATTATAGGATTTGAAATTAATGGTGGTACAGGATTAACAAAAACAGGATATGAGGAAATAAAAAAGTTTCAAGAGTGGGCTAAAAATAAAGGTATGGATGCTGAATATAATTCAAAATTTGATTTAGATAAGATGACTCAAATATTGAGAAATCGTGTTGATAATAAAAACAAGAATTAGCCAATGAATATAATCTCCCTATTTTCTGGAGCAGGAGGCTTAGACCTAGGATTTGAAAAAGCAGGTTTTAAAACTATTTGGGCAAATGAGTATGATAAGGAGATTTGGGAAACTTTTGAAAAGAATTTTACAAATACTCTTTTAGATAGGAGGAGTATTGTAAAAATTCCATCGAGTGAAATTCCTGAAACTTTGGGATTAATTGGTGGCCCACCGTGTCAGAGTTGGAGTGAAGCGGGGAAATTGAGAGGGATTAATGATGAAAGAGGGCAGTTATTTTTTGAGTTTATTCGAGTTTTGAGAGATAAAAAACCACTCTTCTTTTTAGCTGAAAATGTATCTGGGATGTTGGCAAATCGGCATAAAGAAGCATTAGAAAATATCAAAAATCATTTTATTGATAGTGGATATAATCTCTCATTTGAGCTTTTGAATGCTCATAATTATAATGTGCCACAAGATAGAAAGCGAATATTTTTTGTGGGATTTAGAAAAGATTTAAATATAACATTTGAATTTCCAAAAGCTTTTACTCCAAAAATATTTTTAAAAGATGTTATTTGGGATTTAAAAGATAATGCATTATCCGCAAAAGAGAAAAATTATACAAATGGTGATAAGTGCCAAATTCTGAATCATGAATATATGATTGGTGGATTTTCCTCAATGTTTATGTCTCGAAATCGTGTGCGAAATTGGGATGAGCCATCTTTTACTATTCAAGCAGGAGGACGACATGCTCCACTTCATCCCCAAGCTCCAAAAATGCAACTTATAGCAAAAGATAAAAGAATTTTTATGCCAAATTTTGAACATCTTTATCGAAGATTATCTATTCGTGAGTGTGCAAGAATCCAAACTTTTCCAGATAGTCATAAATTTTATTATAGCAAATTAAGTGCTGGTTATAAAATGGTTGGAAATGCCGTACCTCCAAATTTAGCATATTACTTAGCAAAAAAGATATTAGAACATTTACAAAAAATTTAACTAAAATTAGGGAAAAATTGCACCTATCCCAAATTTCCATTTGGGATTGTTAAGCAAAATTTTCAAACTATTATAACCCAGGGGCTTTCCACATTGAGGTGGTGATATTTTTATCCACAAGTTTAAGTTGGGCTTTGTAGGCTTTTTGCCATTGTTTTGTGATTTTCTTGTAAATTTTGGTATTTTTTTTATTTGGTAAATACTCTTTTTCCCATACGACTAATTTCTTGGAGGCTTTGGCGATATTTTCATAGATTCCTGCCCCCACACCTGCACAGATTGCCGTCCCTAAAGCGGTGGCTTCTTTGACTTTTGGCACTTTGATTTTGCATCCCGTCACATCCGCCAAAATTTGACACCACAAATCACCTTTACTAGCCCCACTTGCAAAAACTATTGTTTTGCTTTTTACCCCCGTAAATTTTTCAATTTTTTTGAGATTTATATTTGATACAATACAAGCATTCTCTTGCAAAGCCCTAAACATTGATGCCTTATTACAAATATTTGGGTCAATACTCAGATTTAAAAAACTAGGACTTGCATGATACCATTTGCCATATTTCATACTATCACTAAAGATTGGTAAAATTCCATTTGAGCCGACTGAGATTTTTTTTGCTTTTTCCTCTAGCAAAGTATAAACATCAATTTTTCTCTTTTTCGCCTCTATTAATTCCTCACCACAAAAAACATCTCTAAACCATCGCATAACTAAACCGCTAAAAAATGTAATCCCCTCAGCTTGTGAAAGCCCCGTAATCACATGAGGATTTACCCTTATATCCATACTTTTTGGAGGTTTCACTTTGCAAGGTATATTTACAACTTGTTGCCAAAAGCTCCCACCCAAAATCGCTACTTCTCCACTATTTACGACTCCTAGCCCTGCACCGCCAAGTTGCACATCACCGCCACCCATCACAACCAAAGTTTTTTCACTAAGCCCACTAGATTTATCGGTGAGTGTGCCTAAAACCTCACCACTTTCAAAAGTAGGAGGAAAAATATTATCTTTAAGTCCAATTTTTGTAGCCATTTGTGGTAACCAATCCCGTTTTTTTAGCGAATAAATTCCACTTGTTCCGCCATTGCTTGGGTCAGTTGCGATAACTCCGCTAAGTTTCGCCAAAATCCAATCACTAATCATCGAAATTTTTGCAACTTTTTTATAGATTTTTGGTCGATTATTTTTGACCCACAAAATCCGAGGCAATGCCCCTAATGCAAAAGTTTGACCACTTTTTTGATAAAATTGCTCCTCAATCCCTTTAAAATTTTTCTTGAGATATTTCACCTCTTTATCAGCTCTGGCATCCACATTTGCAACTGCCCAAAGTTCCTGACCGCTCTTGTCATAAAGCACAATCCCCTCTCGCATACTACTGGCACTCACCGCTTTTATATCTGTGCCCTTCAGCCCCGCATCGCTCAAAGCTTTTTTAATACAACCAATGGTCAATTGCCAATTTTTCTTAAAATCAAAGTTCATACTATTTGGCACACCATCCTCCGCCAAATGCACCCACTCCGATTGCCCGACACTTATCTGATTTCCATTCGTATCAAAAATTACTGCCCGAACACTCCCCGTCCCAGCATCAATCGCCATTAAATATTTCACTTTTTCTCCTATAATTAAAAATTTCTGTTTGGGAATTTATTCACCTTAAAATCCCTACCACTAATATCTTTTTAACTTAAATTATAACATATTTTAGATTCAATATTGTAAATATTTGTTAAGCTGACAGCAATTCCAAACGAAAATTTAATTTTAGATTTTGAAAAATTCACAAATATCTACATCTAAAATATAAGCAATTCTCAAAAGATGTTCAATATTAAAATGATGATTTTTATGATTAATTTCAGCACAAGAGATAATACTAACAGATTTATGACCAATTCTATGAGATAATTCTAATTGAGATATTTTTTTATCTTTCCTTATTCTTTTTACATTAGATGCAATCATTTTATAATTATTTTTAATATAATCTTCTGGTATTTCAGTAAAATCTTTCAATATTTCACACCTTTTAACTTGTAATAAGAAGTTGTGAAGTCTATCTTAGTTAGAATACTT
>JAOZPA010000140.1 GCA_029932985.1 Campylobacterales bacterium | reverse complement strand
GGATTTTCACCAAACAGATGTTCATAAGTGATACAAGCATATTTATCAACTTCAGCAGATAAAATATTAGAAAATCTATCTGTCCGTTCAAATCCTTTTCTTATCCCACCAATTCCAGCAAACAAATCAATAATTTTATATTTTGTATTTGGATTGTTTATTTTAATATACTTCATCGTGCGAACCAATATCAACTAATATTATTTTATTGTCAATAATTTTTAAAATTAAAATAACTCTATATTTATAATTTAAACTTATAGAATGATAATTTTTTAATCTACCTTTTAATTTGTGAAGTTTCAGAGATGATTGAAAAGGATTTTTATGAACTTTGATAATCAAATCTTTAAAATTATCTATTAAATCTGGATGTTTCTTAAAAAACTTTTTAGCTATTTTTAAAAAATTATCATCTTTTTCTATAATAAACATCAAATACCTATCTCTTTAAATAATTCTTGAGGTGTTACTTGCTTCAAATCAATATCATTTTTTTTTAATCTTTTTTCAAAATCTATTAAATAATCAATATCAATTTTATCTTCGCTCAAAACATCATTTTTAGTAATTTTGATATTTTTAACTATTCCCTCTTTTAAATTATTTATTAAAATTAAAAAAATATCTAAATTTTTTTCCTCAACTGTTATATGTAAAGTTTGTTGCATTTTTTCTCCCTATTTTAAAACATCTTTGATGATTGCTAAAGCGGTGTATGGTAAATTCCTGTTTTCTATGATTTTCACATTTTTTTCAATTGCCAAGAGTTTTAAGTGTTGTATCTCTTTTGAATCTAAATCTTTGACCATAATTAAGTGTGGAACTCGTCTAAGTAATACTCTGGTACACTCACCGATACCTGGTTTTATATAATTTATATTATCAATTTCAAAATCTTTTTGAATTTTTTGCAAAAACTCATTTACATCTATATTTAAGTGAGTATTTTTTGATACAAGTGGTTTTTTATCTATTTTTAAATCTTTAATTATTTTCATAATTTCATCCACAAACCACAAACTTAAATCACTTTTTTCATACTCTTTATAATATCGACAACCGTGAAAATCACCCTTTTTTATATATTTTTCATTTAGCACACTTCGGCTTACAAGCCCCGAAATCGTAGAATTTAAAGCGGAAGAGGGAATCAGATAATCATCATAATTTACTGCAAAATCACTCACTCCTGCAATATCAGAAAGTACATAAAGTTTATCACTAATATTTGTAGAATTTTTTTGGTTAAATTTGGCTATAAACTCTTTTAGTTCTCTATTTATTACACCTTTTCCAGTCCAACCATCTACAAAGATAAATTCCTTTTGCGGTGAGGGGACTAAAATATGCTTCAGTGCCAAATTATCAATCTCTCTATCTCGGATAATTGAAATAGAATAATGCTTGACCTTTTTTTTAAAAATATCTCTCAAAACTCTTTTTAGCAAAACTCCAATGGGAGTCCCCGCACGAACAAGTGAAATCAAAACAATATCTTTTTTCAAACTAAGATTGTAGGCAAAAGTCAAAATATCGTTTGCAAATCGTAACTTATTCATCTCATAAGCTTTGTAAAAAATATTCAAATAATCCTCGCTCGGCTCATATTCGGCACTCAACATCTGCGAATAATGCAACTTGCCACTTTGAATCAACTGCTCCTTCTCCTCAACGGTTGTGAAATTAATATCAATAATTTTCAATAAAAATTCAACATCATCTTGTAAATAACTTCCACTAAACAATTTAAAATCCTTTTTTTAACTTTAACTATTATAACAAAGCAAACTTTTTTTTTCTTAAAATCAATTAAAAATAGTATTTTTTAGATAAAATTAGCTAAAATCTTTAGTATTTTTATGGTAGAATTATAAATAAAAAGGATAGGTTTATGGAAGAGGTGAAAAACAAAGAGCTTCCTGTGGCTACAAATTTAGAAATTGGTTCTATTGTATTTATTTTTTTGGCGATATTATTTTTTCTTTTTCCAGACAAGGGTAGTTTGGTGAAGCTTGTGTTAAAAGAGAAAAGTAATTATGATTTGAGTATTTCGTATCTTAAAAGTTTGATTGTTTCTGAGCCTGAAAATGAAAAATTAGAATCTGCTTTATCAGAGCTTTATTTAAAAACTGGCAAAATTGATGAGCTAATCAAGTTTGTAAATGAGAAATCTCATAGTAAAAATCCAAAAATTATAAGAAAGTTGAATATTTATAAATATGGTATCTCTAAGCAAAAAAAAGAGTTTTTAAAGATGGGGGAGATTGTCAAAGAGATAAATAAAGAGATAAGATTTTATGACAAAAAGATTGTTGAAATGATAATTAATGATATGGAATATCTAGGTCAATATGGTTGTTTATTTGATTTTGTATATAATTATATTAAAATTTTTAAGCCCCAAAAAGAAGAGATTTTAAGATTGGCGGAAATACTTTATTATCAAGCAAATAATCGGAAAGATAGAAAAAATAGCTCAAGATATATTAATATACTTTTGAAATATAATAAAGAAAAATGGCTAAAAAGTGCATTGTTTTATTATGAAAATTCAGACAGGGAAAGAGCGATTAAGATTTTAAAAGAGATGATTGCAAAAAAAATTACAATAGAAGAGAAGACAAAGTTGATTGAAAAATTGGCATATTTTTATCTAGTTAAGAAAAAATACAAGTTAGCATCTTTGGAGTATGAAAAATTGCTTATGGAAAGTAAAGAGAAATTTAAATATTTTAAATTAGCGATAAATTCGTTAATGTTAGGAAAAAGAACAGGTGAAGTTTATCTATTTTCAAAAAGATATGAGATGATATTTGTAAGAGATGTAAAAGTTTCCTATTATATTTTGAAACTTTATCAAGGATTAGGAATGCTTGGAAGTGCAAGAGATTATTCAAAATTAATTTTAAAGGTATCTAAAAAGTGAAATTTTTCATAATATGTTTTTTGATTTTTAGCGGTGCGATTGCCCAAAATGAGGACCCAAACGATAAAATAGTTACAAGAAGTATGTTGTATGACACGATGTATAACTCTTTTATTTTCTCACAGGACCTCAAGGGGGCTTTGGAGGTAATTCATGAAGCTCTAATATTGGATAAAAGTAAATTATGGTATGAGAGGTTGATTCAGGTTTCATTGTGGGATGGAAATCAAAAAGTAGCATTTGAAACTTTGAAGTTGGTTAATCAAAAATTTCCAGATGATACAAGTATTGAAACTAAACTTTATGGATTGGCGGAATTAATTGGTGATTATGACACAAGTCTTGGAATTTTAAAAAGACGGGTAAATCGAGAGCATAACAAAGATGATATTCAAAAGTTGATATATTTGTATAATCTTAGTGGTAAGCCAATGGAGATGGCTAAGATTTTGGAAAATTTATATTTGACCAAATCAGACCCAAATTATCTCACTGAAGCAGCTCAACTTTATTATAACCATTCTGATTTGGATGATACGATAAGGGTTTTAGAGAAGCAAAAAAATGAGCATATTTTAGATTTACGAAGTGCAAAACTGCTTTCACTTTGTTATTTTGATAAGCGAAATATTAAAAAATCATTAGAGATACTAAAGCAATATAAGGGTAAAAAAGATTTGCAATTTTGGAAACTTTGGAGTGATTATGGGTGGTTTTTGCGAGATTTTGGAAGTGTAAGAGTTGCAAGTAATGAGATTTTGAAAACGGTTCTATCTACTAAAGTTGATCTTGATGAAGAGGATGAACATGGAAATGCAAAAGAGATTACAACCTATCGAGAGGTGGATGCTCATCGTGCATTGCTTTTAAATGAAGATGTGATTGAAAAATATTTTCCAAAAATTTGGGGTGATTTTAAAAAGAAGATTCATCTTTATCTGTATCTAAATATTTTGGCGAAAAAGAAAGAATTTAAAAAGGTCATAGAGTGGATTGATAGAGTTGACCCCGATATAAAAAGTGGTGATTATCAGTTGGCATTAAAATTGATAACGGCATTGATTGAGCTAAAGGAGTATAAAAAAGCTAGAGATTTAATAGATAGATTTTTGGCGATTTATCCTCAAAATTCGATTTTATGGATAAATCGACTTTGGCTTTCTATGCTGATGGAGGATTTTTTTAATCTGCAACGAGATATTGTGAGCTTAGAGCAAATTTTTGGTGGCAGTCAAGATGAGTTGCTGGTTTTGGGTTCGGCTCATCTTCTTTTGCAAAATATAAATAAAGCGGAACATTATCTAAAAAAAATAATTGAAAATGGCTCATACACAACAAGGCTAAAACTTTTTTATAGAACTTTGCTGATTTATCAAGTCAAAAATTATCGTGGAGCGATGGTGGAAAAAAAAGTTTGGAGTGAACTTCAAGAGTTATATAAGGGCAAAAAACCGTTAGATAAAGAGATGTTGCTTAATTATTTGGAAATTGGACTCTATTATCTTCATCCAAAAAAATTTAAAGAGCTTTTAGCTTTGAAGAAAAAAGATTTGACCATAGAGGAATATAATCGAATGCTATACATTTACAATATGCATATTCAAAGTTTTGATGGCAGGACGAAAGCATTTAAAAACCTGAAAAAACCTGAACTTTGGGTGAGTCTCACCTATTATCTTGCCTCCTATGATTATATGAGTTCACAAAAACTTTTAGATGATTCGCTAGATTTACTCCCGATGAGAGATGCGGTCAAAGTTGCAAAACGAAATAATCAAATAGCACTTGCCACCACTCACGCTTTTGAAAACTTAGAGGAGAGCAAATTTGACTTTCTGCTAAATCAACAATATGAAGATTTAGTCAAAACTTATGCAAATCGCTATAAAATATCTAGCGACTATACCCAAAAAGATACATTAGTCATCTACAATAATAATTTCTTCAATCGTTATTATTTGGGCGATGGAGTGGAGTTTTCACAAAATTTAAATTACACCAAATATACCAAAGCCACTCTATTTAAAGTCATCCCCTCACCAGAAAAAAGTACCTTTTTTGATATAAAAGTTTTGCAAGATAGGGGCTATTATAGTTTTCAAATGGGATATAAAAAATCTTTCAATAGTTATCTAAAATTAAAATCCTCCTTTTATAGACAACTCACAAATCAAACATCTTTCTATTTTGAATTAGCCAAAAATAAAGATACCTCCGAGACAGAATATCTACTCATTGCAGGAAAAAAAGATAGCTTAAATGCTAGTGTAGGTTTTAAATTTTTAAACTCACTAATAACCTCCGCCAATCTTGAATATTCAAATATCTACTCCAGCGATGATGCCAAATTAGCCACAAAAACCAGAATCTATGCCACCGTAAGTAAGCTCATCAGGTCTCAATACCCAAACCTCCAATTAGATGCCCAACTAAGCTATATCAATTATGATAGAGCAAATGGTGATAGAGGAGTTATCGAAAAAATCGCACTCTACCCAAATGACCCACTAGTTGTAGGAACAAACCGATACGAGGGGGCAGTGACTTTTAAATATGGCGATGTTGCAACACTCCAAGAACCACGAAAACTTAAGCCATATTTTGATGTAACCGCTATGTTTAACTCCAATGAAGATTTTGCCTATCGCCTTAGAGGAGGAATAGCAAAAAAAGTTGCTAAAAACGATTTTTTAAATTTTTATATTAAATATGATAGAAATATTAAAACAGCTGAAGATACAGAAAATATTAGATTAGAGTATAAAATTTATTATTAATTAAGAAAAACTATTTTTCATTGTACCTAAA
>JAOZPA010000036.1 GCA_029932985.1 Campylobacterales bacterium | reverse complement strand
CCGTTGGATTTTTCCCAATATAGGTATCCCCAAACATCGCCTCAAACTCATCTGCTGAATTTTCATCATAATAATATTGCAAAGTCGATAAAAACAGCGATTTTCCAAACCGCCGAGGTCGCAAAAATATTATAAAACTCTCATTTAAATTCTCTAAAGTCTCAATATATTTAGTTTTATCCACATACATATAATCATTATTAATCTTTATTTTTCTAAAATTACTCTCACCATAAATTATCTTTTTCATCTCTTTATCCTTTTAGTTTAATTAAAACAAATTAAGCTTGAAAAAGTAAAATATTTTTTTAGTTAATTTGTATGGTTCGTTTAGTTTTCTTTTCTAACCATCTCTATAATTTCATTTTTGACAAATTTCAGATTTCTATAAATCCCTTTTAATTTTTCAATATCGGTGCTATTAAAAGTTTTGCTTATAAAATATTGATATTTATCTTTTCCTAATTTTTCCAAAATCACAAAATTCCAATTTTCACCAGTGATAAAAGCTCCCCGAATAGTTGTGCTTTTATTTAATTCCACCGCCGAAATCATCTCTGCCAAAAGTTGCGGTTCGGGGTCTGTTGGCTTTTTACCTTTTTTAAACTCTTGAATAAAAAAATATGGCTTCTCACTAGATGTCAAACCTTTTGATAACATAAAATCTACCTTGCCATTAAATATAAATTTATCAGTTTCATAAGTCAAAACATCTTCATAAAAAGCTCGAATCTCATTTTCATAAGAGAGAAATTTAATTTTATGAAAAAGCGGAGCAAGAAAATAAATCTTCAAATCATCTTCCTTATAGGAAAGTATCAATCTTCGATTTTCATCTATTAGCTCTTGCAAAAAAATTTCAGTCTCCTCACTCACAACAAGATTATTATTTAACCATTCATCAAAAATAGTTTCATCATTGAAATTTTGCTTAATCTTTACCACACTTTTTAACTCATCTTCTGTAATTTGACTAAAACTATAAGTTGTAATTTCAGGAATAGTTTTTTTAATCCCTTTTAATTCTTGAATCTCTTTTCGTAATATTTCATTTTCTTTTAAAACTTTTTCTAATTCTGTCATAATTTACTCCTAATTATTTTTTGAATATTATAGCACAAAAGGTTTAATTGCCCCAAACGGAAATTTATTTAGGGCTTTTTGTAAAGAGCAACTTTACTTTTATTTGAAGCTTCTCTTATGCCTCAAATGAGTTTGAGGTTCTCAAAAAAAAAATTTCCCTCGCGGGGCGAGAGCTTTAGCTACAATTAACCCTTTTTGTGGTATAATGTCTCCTATTACCATAGCAAAATGGTCAAAATTCAAAAATTACTGTCCTCGAACACACAACACATAAAGATCATTTGACTTATAGTAGTTCGTGTCATTGCCGTACTTAAAACGGATCATCCAAGCACTAGAAGAGCTATAAGAAGTTGAAGTCCAAAACCAAGAATATTCGAGTAAATTCTCTACAAACTCTTTTTTGATAAAATATTCTCCACCTTTTGAGTTTTTTAATCTTCTGTGTTTATTTGCCTCAAACCATTTTTCCCATTTTTTACCACTAGTATCATAGTCATAAGCTCCAAATAATTTAATATTTGAGATAGCATTTAACTCATCTCTTGTAGGTAATCGCCAATCATCATATCCATCTAAACTCAAATTTCTACAATATTTTTTCCCATCTTCCCAAGTGTATTCTTTTGTAAAAGGTTTATCATTTTGATACATCAAACCATCTACAACCACCCACTTATCACTTTTTCTTGTGGGAGTAAACTCGCCACTTCCTCTATCTTCCAATTTTTCACTATTCACTTTTCGTTTTTCACTCCTCTTCAACCTCTCATTTTCCGCTCTCAACCTATCAATCTCATCTTGATTATAATTCTTCCCACAATTTCCACTCAAACAAACATCATAAGCTAAATTTGTCCTGATAATAGGATTTTGGTCATGATTTTTTGCAACATCTAAAGCAACTAAACCCAAAACTTTTGTAATATCTTTATTTCGTTCTTTCAGTCTATTTGCCAAAGCCTTAGCATAGGGACTCATCCGCCCTCTACCATCTTCCGCCGTATCTCCAGCTCCAGTAGCGAAACCTATCACAACTTGCCCAGCGGTTGGGGTTACTTGACCCAATCCCTTTTTAGAGCTTGTGCCTTTGTGCTTTCCTTTTTGAAAATACTTCACCAAAGGATTATTTCGACAAGCATCAACCAAAATAATTCCATATTTAGCAGAAGTAGCACTTTGTATAAAGTAATCCAAATTAACCAAACCAAACAAATCTACAGGTTTTTCAGCCGTAGTATGAGCAGGAAACATATAGTTGGTGTTATTCACCTGCATTCCGTGACCAGAGAAATAGACCAAAGCAATCTCGGCACTTGTTGCCCTTTGGCTAAAATTGGCTAATGCCTTCTCCATTTTGGTTTTTGAAGCATTTTTTAGCACCTTGATATTTGAGCTTTCAAAACCTATCTCTCGGAGTGTCTTATAGATGCCGTTAACATCATTTAGGGGATTTGAGAGTGGTTGAAAACTGTAATCACTATTCCCAATCAGTAAAGCTATCTTTTTAGCATTTAGTAAGTTAAATGCCAAAAGTAGCAAAAGTATAAGTCGCATAAATTTTCCTTTATATTTAATATTTTGGGCTAATTGCCCCATGCATCTTTCTCAGATAAACTTTTTCTGCACCTGCTGCTCAATTTTTTTTGAATATGGTTCTATTTTAATGACTACATTATAGCAAATTATAATGTTTTTTAGATATTATTTTCCAGTTTGGTGCTTTATTTGATATTCTTTTTCCTGAATGTAAAAATTATAATCACCATTTGGCTCTTGCCAGTTTTTATATTGATGATAAAATTAAAGAGTTAGATTATTTTGAGTAAGAATCTATTAATTTGCCAATTTATATTTTGTAAAAAAATGATTTATTTGATTTGCGAATTGATGAGCATCTTTTTGGGTAAATGGTGGAGGTCCTTTGGTAATTTCTCCCATATCTCGAATCTGTTCCATCAGATTTCTCATCGCCAAATATTGTTTGATATTATCCACACTATAAAGTTCACCTCGGTGGTCGATTGCATGAGCATTTTTTGTGATGATTCTATCGGCTAAGGGAATATCGGCTGTGATTACCAAATCCCCCTCATTTGCCATCTTTACAATCTCATTATCCGCCTCATCTGCCCCCAAATCTACTATTAGATAAGTAATATTTTTTGAGTTACCAATAGAGATTCTTTTATTTGAAATCACAAAAGTCTCTAAAGATAATCTTTCAATTGCACGAAAAATAATCGGCTTTAGCAAATTTGGAAAAGCATCGCCATCTATATAAAGTTTCATATTATTTGCCAATTTTAATCACCCGTTTTTTAACCTCTTCATAATCTATAATCTCTTGGTCTTTTGCAATGGTATCTTTGGTTTTATGAGCCCCAAAACCGTAAGCCATCGGAGTGATATTTTCGGTATCATAGAAAGCTTTTTTGGCATCAATCCAATCACCGCTTTTTATATCATTTATCCAAATAGTCGCATTATTTTCCCACTCAATTTTTTCCTCTTTGAACCACAAAATTGTGCAACCAATATCATCAAACATATAGCTTCTACCAGTTTTTGGGTTTATTGCTTGGGCTGTATTTTTTCGGTCACTCACCACCATTTTACACCTCTCACACATATCTCTATCCCAATGAACTTTGTGAAGCTCCGTTGTAATCTTTTTTTCACATCCTATAAAGAATAATGAAAATAGAAAAACTACAAAAATTGACTTTGATATGGTAGCCGCTTGGGGACTTGAATCCTTAAATTTTTTCATCTGTTGCTCCTAAGTTTTCTAATAAAGTTTTTAATTTTCTAAAATTTGAATGAGTGAGATTATAGGGAGATTCTTTGAAAATAGCTTCATAACTAGATAAGACAATTTTTTTATTACTATGAACTTCCATCTGTGAGACACAATCTAATAATTCAATAATACAATTTTTTTTAGGATTATCAATTGTAGATAAAATTAGATGTTCAAGATTTCCAGTTTTTTTAACTGGGTCACACATAATAAAATAGTTAGTTTTATTTTTATCAAAATCTAATTTTAAAATTATTTTTTCCAACTCATTTTTTGTACTTTCATAACCACCATAAATTTTATCATTTTCTATATAATCAGCATCTACGATAAATAAAATTTTATCATATTGCCCAATTTTAATTTTTTGTCTAATTGCTATATAAGATGTTTCTTTAAAAAATGCACTCTTTGCACTATTTAAACTCTCTTTACTAATTTTTTGAATAACTATTTTTTTATCAAGTTTTAGATATTTACAAAATTTATTTAAAAATCCAACATCATCTCCACCTTCACAAAGAATTAAAGATTTTACCATCCTCTAACTTCTAAATTTTGCTCTAATTCATCTATTAATGATTGATTATCATAATTTATTGTTTGAATTTTACCATTTTTATCTTTAACCATTGTAAAAAAACTAATATCTTCATTATTTTCTTCATTAGTCATAAAAGCATTTATGCACTCTTTTGAATGAGTTGTTATAAAAACTTGAACATTAAATTTAATGGCTAACTCTTGGATGAATTTTGTAAAATCAACTAATAAAGAGTAGTGAATAGCGGTCTCTAGTTCATCAATAAGCAAAACACCATTTTTACAATAGGCAAAAGATAATGCTATCTCAAAAATTCTTTGTAACCCCTCACCGTAACTTGTAATATCTACGGATTTTTTTGGAAAAGCCTCTGAATCCACTAAAAATTTTTTAATCTTATTTTTTTCTGTAAATTTTATATCTTTAATATTTTTATCGATATGTTTTTGAATAAATTCTACAATCAAATCAAATACCTTTAACTCCACATTTTTGCTATGAGTATTAATAATCTCTGATTGGTTATAAAAATAGGGGCTTTTAAATATCGTATTGCAAAGTATCTCTATCTTTTCATATCTTCTCTCTAGTGGATTTGATTTAAAAGTGTGAACCGTGGTATCCAAAAATTTATTATCTATTGAGGATATAATTTTATAAGAGGCAAGATAATCATCTTTTTTATCAATATTACTAGCCTCAAATTTTTTAAAATCTATATTAGTTTCTATATTATTAAATTTACCAGAGATTTCTATATCATCATCTATATAACTATTTAAATATTGTGTATTTAATACATCCAACTTATTTTTAAGTTTTATTATCTCAAAAAATGCACCCATATTATTTTGTTGAGTTAAAAGATAGATAGCTTCTAAAAGTGTTGTTTTCCCACTATTATTAAATCCAGTAAAAATATTGATACGATTTAATCCATCTATTTCAAAATTTTGAAATAATTTATAATCTTTTATATTTATAAAGTCAAAATGTTTAACTACTTCTTTTTCAAAAAAATGAGTTTTAATATTATTATTTTCAGGATAAAAAACATTCTTTTTTAGTAAATTTTTTTTAGACCAGAAATAGACACCAAAAATAGCAATAAGTGTTAAAATATTTAAAATTATTGATAGGATTTGCATATTATATATTTCCTAATTTTTATTTTTACTTAAAAGCTCTGCACGAAAATTTCGTTTGGGGCTGTGAGTCCCAATTTTTAAACTTTTTCATCACTAACTACTTTACCTAAATCCATATAGATTTGTCGGTTAACTAACTCTTTGACTTCATCTAGTCGGTGAGTTACAAAAAGCATAATTTTATTTTCCTCATTTTGTTTAAGTAGTCGATAGAAATTATCTCTGGCATGTGGGTCGAGATTTGCAGTTGGCTCATCATAAATCATAATAGAACTTTTTTTTGCCAAACTGATAGCGATGAGGAGTTTTTGTTTCATCCCTCCACTTAGTTTGAAAAATGATTTGCTCAAATTTGGTTTTAAATCAAGCTCCATCTCCTTAGCATAATGAAAAACATCGCTTTTTTTGACATCTGAGCTACTGCACACAAAATTGATGAGTTCGGAGAGGCTTAATTTGATGGGAGGTGGAAGTTGGGGGACGAAGCTAATCTCCTGCAAAACCTCGACACGACTAGTAATGGGATTTAATCCATTAATCAAAACTTCTCCATTGCTGGGGTGGTAATAGCCCAAAAGTAAACGAATGAGTGTGGTTTTTCCTGCACCATTTGCCCCCATCAAGGCGATTGAATCGTTTTTGTGAAACTCTAATGAGACATTGTCTAGTGATTTTGCTTTTGCAAAAGTTTTTGTTAAGTTTGTAATTT
The DNA here is from genome assembly GCA_029932985.1 of Campylobacterales bacterium. Classification (GTDB taxonomy): domain Bacteria; phylum Campylobacterota; class Campylobacteria; order Campylobacterales; family JAOZPA01; genus JAOZPA01. Next base: position 13,697 of record JAOZPA010000036.1, on the reverse strand, counting down.
TTATCATATTTACCAAGTAGCCTTTTCATAATTTGCTAAAATATTTTTATCTTTACTTATTAGCATTGCATTATTTATTTTTGCATTAGAGACAATAATTCTATCAAATGGGTCTCTTGTCCATTTTAAATTAAGGCTAGAATATGTGATGGTTGAAAATTTTTCATCACATACTCTTAGTTCTATTGTTTGAGCTAATTCTGATATAATCTCTTTTGCATTATATTTAAGTCGTCCTATTTCATATAGAAATTCTAATTCTAAAACCACCATAGCTGAGATGATAAGTTCACTCTCTTCCAGTAGTCTAAGAGCTGTTGCTGAAAATTTATCTAGTTCTTTTTGATACAACCAAACTACCACATGAGTATCTAAATATATGGTTTCCACTCATTACTCCAATCTATATCAACAATATTATCACTATTTCCAATTACTAAATCGGGATGGGCAATCAGTCTTTTTAACTTATTAACTCTTTTGGAAGGCATAATTTTAATTATTTGACCATTTCTATTAAGTTTAAGTGTTTTACCCGTTTTCAAAATGTCATCAAGTAATGAAAAAAGATTTTGTCTAAAATAAGTAGGTGTTATTGTCATTTCCAATCCTTTCTTTAGATTATATCAAAATTTATGTACATTGTCAATTATATATGTACATAAATTATATCAATGACTTTAATCTGAAATCAAATTCTAAGGCATCGGCGTGGCAAACATCAATACATCGTCCGCATAGTGTACAGTCCGCTCCTACTATAAACTCTTCTGTGATATTTTTTTCTTCTCTTTGTTTATCATATTTGGCTTTAGTAATTTCCAAAACTTGATTTTCAAAGCAAACATCGTGGCAAACCATACAGTGGTCGCAGTTGTCATTCCATTTAATTCTTGTGGCACTAATTCTACCGATATATCCGTAAGTTGTACCGATTGGGCAGATATATTTGCACCAAGCTCTTCTGGAAAAAAAGATTTCGATAAGTAATACTGCTAAAACCCATGACAAAGCAACACTCCAGCCATAAGCGATAAATCGGCTTAGAATACCAACGACATTAAATGTTTCAAAAACTAAATATCCGCTTGTAAATGAGAGAACCAAAAATATTAACCAAAAGAAATGTCTTATTCGGTTATCAAAGGTTCGAGATTTTATGATTTTTTTATTAACCAAAGTGTTGTGAATTTTTTCGCCAATTTCACTCAGAAGTCCGTAAGGGCAAACCCAAGCACAATAGCTCCGTCCACCTACAAAAAGATATAGCAAAATAATAGTCACCGTTCCAATAATCATATTGATTGGTAGTTGATAGGTCGCTAAATATAGTTGCATTGTCGAAAAAATATCTATCATGTGAAAGCCCAAAAATCGTGAACCGTTGAGAGTTCCTTCCAAAACTTGAATATCAATTGCAAATGACAGAAAGAACAAAAGATGAATTGAGATTATCAGCACCCATCTTTTTGTTCGGTAACTTAGCTTTTTCTTGCCATCATTGGTTCTATCCATAAAAGTTGATAAAAAAGAGGTATTTTTTATCGTTGCTCTAGTGTTAAATTTATCCATCTACATTTTCCTTAAATAGGTTTTTTAGTTTAGTTTTAAGCGGTGTAAATCTCTCATCCTTGAAAGCAAATTGAGGATAAGGATATAAGTCTCTATATAAATTTGCAATTGGTTTTTTATTTGGTTTTAGTTTTTCTACATCTAAACACTCTATTAATTTATCAAAATGCTCGTAGCACTCTTTTGTATTAATAGTTTCAAGTAAAAAATAATCCAAATTTTTGTCAAAGATATATAGATCAATCTCTATATTCCAGTTTAAATTTTTTTTTAAATTATTAAAACATTCTTGTGATTTCTTCATTCCATTGCAATTCTCATCATCTTTTTCAAAATCACAATCAAAAATAAATAACACTTTTCTGAATTTTTTATCTTTAACTTGATGATTTAAAATTTTCAAATATTTACTATTTTTTGAATCTAATAATTTTCTTTTACTTCCCATAATTTCAATATATTTATCAAAATTTTTAATACCCAGTATATCGCCACTATTTTTCAAATCATTTAATAAAAGTCTAATAAAACTTTTGTCATCACTTCCTTCACAAATGATTTTTACCATCCACGAATCTCCTGATGTTGTTCAACTTGGTCACTAAGTGATTCAAAATCATAAAAAATAGAACTTAGTTTATCATCACCATCTCGTCCTAATTCAATAAACTTTATTTCATCATTTTTTAAAATATGTTCTTTCGGTTGATAGGTTTTCAGATTTTGCATATTTGCAACTACTAAAGACTCTATACACTCTTTTGAGTGAGTTGTAGCAAAAACTTGAACATTTTTATTTTTTGCAATAGTTAAAATAATTTCCCAAAGTTTGTCTAACTTACTATAATGAATCCCATTTTCTATTTCATCTATAAAAATCTTATTATTTTTCTTAACAAGTAATAGGGGTAAAATTATATTTATAAACGATTTAATACCATTTCCATATTCATAAAGAGGCTGAAATTTATTATTTTTTTTAATATAAGGTATATTATTAATTACATCTACATTTTGAATACCAAATAATTGATACATATAATTATTTAACTCTTCATATTTATTTTCTATTTTTAATTGACCAATAATAAAACTTAATGTACCATCAAGAATAAAACTTCCTGAAATAAATCCTGAGGAATAAGCATATTGAATCTTATTTCCTAAATTTGCTTGTATTAAATTAGATAATTCATTAAAAGTTTTTTCTTCAAAATTTAAATTATTTATAGTATTGATTTGAAATTTATCATCTAATGTTTTAATTCCTACTGTACCAAAATTAGATTTTAAAAGAAAATCATTATTTTTAATTAATTCAAATAAATATTCTTGTGGTGTTTTTGGAATAGCTAATATATTCACGATATTTCTATATGATTTAATACTTAAAAGTGCCTGATATAATTCAAATGTATTGTTAGATTTTCCAAGATAACAAGCTTCCATAAAAGCCGTTTTTCCCACATTATTTTTGCCACCAATCAGATTAACTCTTCCAAACCCCTCAGCTTTAAAATCTACAAAACATTTAAAATTTTTAATCTCTATATTTTTGATAAAATGTTCACTCATTATCACTCCACTTAAATAGGTTTTTTAGTTTAGTTTTTAATTCATCAAAATTTTTATGAGAAAAATCAAAAGGGGCTTTTGGATAAGCTGTTTTATAAATTTGATTTAAAATAGCTTTATGATTTTCTTTTGATTCAAATTTAGAACAATCTAAAAAAATTTCAATACACTCTTTTTCCTTTTTAGGAATAGATGATAAAATTAATGATTCAAGATATCCATTTTTTGTTTGTGGATCACAAGTTATATAAATATCTGAAATATCAGTTAAGCTTAATTTATTTCTAATAACATTTATTTCTTTTACAGTATTATCATAACCACCATAGATTTTATCATTTTCTTCATAATCTGCATCTACTACAAATAATATTTTATTAATATTATCTTCTTCTATTTGTTCTAATAATTCTTTATATTCACGGCTATTTTTTTTAAAAAAATTACTTTTTGTACCTAATCCAAAAAATCTTACTTCTTCTTCATTTAATTTTAAATTATCTAATAATAGTTTTATTAATTTATTATCATTTGTTTTTTTTGAGTTTCCCTCATGAAGTATAGCAACTTTTACCATCCTCTTACCTCATGACCATCTTCAATAGTATACTGAAGCATATCATAATCCCTTACTCCAGCTTTAATAGTATCATTTTGTAGTTTAGTTATTTTTATAAAAGTTATCTCTTTATCTTTCAACTTTTTAGACACTCTAGCATAAGATTCTATACACTCTTTTGAGTGAGTTGTAGCAAAAACTTGCACATTTTGCTCTTTTGATATTGTTAGAATTATTTCCCATAGTTTATCTAAATGAGTATAGTGAACTCCATTTTCCAACTCATCTAAAAATATAAGACCATCTTTATTTGCCAAAATTGAACTAATAATAGCAATATATCTTTTTAGACCATGACCCAATTCGATTACATCTTGAAACTCTTCAATACTATTTAAAAAAACTTGTGGTTTATTTTCAATAATATCAAATTCTAAAATATTCTTATCAAATTCATTCAATATTTTATTTAACTTCTCTCTTTTTCTTTGCTTTTTAATTTTATCAAAAATAGAAATTATTAAATCATCTCCTATCATATTGCTAGGAATAAAATTACAATTACTATTTGTAAAAGATAATTTAACATTTTCATTAACAAGAGATTCATCTTTTTTTAATGTTGATTTTAATTCAAAGGTAGTTGTTCTTATTTTTGAATTAAAATATTTATTATTAATAGCTTTAATCTCTCTACCACTAATATTATTGGACATTCCTCTAAAACTTTCTATTGTCATAAATGTACCAAGAATGTCTTTATCTTTTTTCTCTTTTGCATCAGAAATAACAAACACAGCCTCCATAAAAGCCGTTTTTCCCACATTATTTTTGCCACCAATCAGATTAACTCTTCCAAACCCCTCAGCTTTAAAATCTACAAAACATTTAAAATTTTTAATCTCTATATTTTTGATAAAATGTTCACTCATTATCACTCCACTTAAATAGGTTTTTTAGTTTAGTTTTTATAGGCTCAAATCTATCATCTTTAAAATAAAATTGAGGATAAGGATATAAATCTCTATATAAATTTGCAATTGGTTTTTTATTTGGTTTTAGTTTTTCTACATCTAAACACTCTATTAATTTATCAAAATGCTCGTAGCACTCTTTTGTATTGATAGTTTCAACTAAAAAATAATCTAAATTTTTATCAAAAATATATAGATCAATCTCTATATTCCAGTTTAAATCTTTTTTTAAATTATTAAAACATTCTTGTGATTTTTTCATTCCATTACAATTTTTATCATCTTTTTTAAAATCACAATCAAAAATAAATAAAGCTTTTTCTATCTCAAAACCTATTTTTGCTGAAATTTTTTTATATTTTGTATGATTAGTATTCAAAAGATTAGATTTACTTCCCATAACTTCAACATAAGCATTAAAATTTATATTTTTACCAATCTCTATTTCACTATTTTTTTTTAAATCATCTAATAATGTAATTATAAAATTTTTATCATCATTACCCTCAACGAAAATTCTTAGAGACATCCTCGCACCTCATGCTCTTGTTCTATCTCATCTATAAACCAATCATACGGATAGATAAATGCCTTAATCTCCTCTTTTCTACGACATAGTTCAATAAAAGTTATATCTTCATCTTCCAACTTTTTAGCTACTCTAGCATAAGATTCTATACACTCTTTGGAATGAGTTGTAGCAAAAACTTGAACATTTTTCTCTTTTGAGATAGTTAGAATTATTTCCCACACTTTATCTAAATGCATATAATGCACTCTATCCCCTATCTCATCTATAAATAAATATCCATTTGCAGATTGATAAAGAGCAATAATAATAGAAATAAACTGCTTAACACCATCCCCAAACTCTGTTAATTCTCTATACTCATTATTAATTTTACAATATGGTTTATCTTCTATAATTTTAAATTTTTTTATATCTGAATCAATAATTTCTAAAGCTTTATTTAAAAATTCTTCTTTATCTTCTTTTTGCATGGAAGCATAGTAGGATACTATTTTTTGATTATTTAGTCCATAAGCATTTATAAAAACAATATTTCCTTCTCTCTGAATAATAGGTATATCATTTAAATTGAAATTATATTCTTTTTTATCAATTTCAAAAAAATATTTTAAAATACCATCTTCATTTTTAGGAGTAAAAACAGTTTCTCGAATATTTGTTTTAATATTAAATTTTTGACTACTTTTCAAAGGTTGAGTAATAAAACGTTCCCTCCAAGTAATATTTTTATTATTTACGTAAGATTCAAGATTATTTAATGTCTCTCTTCTATTTTTAAACTGAACAAGAGAAATAACAAAATAACCAAAATTTTTAGAATAAATATTTGTTGAACAAGCCTCCATCAAAGCAGTTTTACCTATATTATTCTTTCCAGCAATAAGATTAACTCTTCCAAACCCCTCAGCTTTAAAATCTACAAAACATTTAAAATTTTTTATCTCTATGTTTTTGATAAAATGTTCACTCATAATAACTCCACTTCTATTTTAAATATTTTGGTTTATGACCCCAAACGGAAATATTATTTTCGTGCGGGGACTGAAAAATTATTGACTATTTTGCTCTTTTGCTTTTTGGGCAAATTCACCAATCTCATCTGCAAATCTTCGTAAATCTTCTTCGGTAAGGTTCATCAATAGACCTTTCATAATGATATTTTCTTTTCGACCAGCTTTGAAATCTATTAAATCTGTATAAAGTTTTTCAGCATCTTGACCGATGATTTTTGGACCCATCAATTTTTTGCCATTTTGCATTCCACTTCCATTTACTCCGTGGCACGATGAACATTTACTTTTATACTCATTACTTACTTTAAAAGCTCCAGCATTTCCAGCTTTATCTCTTAATGCACTTAATTTTTCATCCTCTTTTTCTCGATCAGATTTTTCAGTAGGTTTTGCCACAACATTATCACTTTGTTTAAATGTACTCATATCTTCTGTGACTTTTCCAGCTTCACCACCGTGATATGCTCTACCATTCATAAATACAAATCCCATCAATCCCACAACAATGAGTGTCAAAACTCCAACTATCACATTTTTCATTTTTTAGCCTTTAATTTTTCTATTTTATCATTAAAATCAACAATCTCTTTTGCTATTTTCTCAATCTCACTATTACTCATCATCTTCACCAAATCGGTCATCAAAACATTATTTTTCACACCAGTTTTGAAATCCATAATGCTTTTTGTGATAAATTTCAAATCTTTACCCAAAAGCGAAGGACCAATCACACCATTTGCATAATCATTGTGACAAGCGGAACATTTAACGATAAAATCTTTGCTAAGTTTATTTACCAAAAGTGAAATTGCGACATCTTCATAGGGGCTTCGTATCCTCAGATTTGCATCAAGTTTGGTATAAGTTTTTTTCTCATCTTTATTATAATTTAAATAATATTTATCAGCTTTTTTATCAATAGCTTTCTCTGTAACTTTTATCTCTTGGGCATTTTCATTTTGCACCACCTCAATTTTACCACTATCAGTTGAAACTGGAGTAGAATTTTTTTCATCTTGCTTGTCGCCACACCCTATAAATAAAAGTGCCATAGACAAACTAAAAATAATTTTTTTCATATTTTTTAGCCTTTCTCATAATAATCTTCATAACTTAATCGTGGAATTACCACAATTGCGGGGTCATCGACGGGGCATAACTCTTCGCAAACTCCACAGCCCACACAACCACTTTTGATTAATGGTCGTTTGCCTCCGCCACTATCTCTCACCATTTCGATTGCGGAAAAAGGATTTGGCAAGGGACACATATCGGCACAAATTGTGCAGGGTTTATCTTCAAATTTATCAAGTTTTCGTAAAACCTCCTCCTCAACTTCTCGGGTGTGAGGGTGGTCATAAATTCTATCAATATGTTTTTTTGGTACATTTTGTTTTGTGATTGCGATACATCTTTCAGGGGATTTCAAAACTGCAATTCCCATCTCTACTTTGTCGGGGTGTCCCGAAAGGTCGTGCTGTAATGCTCCACTTGGACACGCCAAAACACACGGTAGGGCTTCACATAAATAACAAGCTCTACTTCTGGCATCGATGTAGGGTGTTCCCACTCCGAGACCTTTTCCCAAGTCGGCTAATTCGATTGAGTGGTATGGGCAAACTTGCAAACATTGCCCACACTTGATACATAGTGCCAAAAAATCCTTTTCACCTACTGCCCCTGGAAGTCGTAATCGTAACTCCTCTGCATTTAGGTAGGGTGCACCCACTACTCCAACTCCCATTGCCAATCCTAAAACCCCAAGTGTAGAGATTTTTATAAATTTTCTTCTATCTGTTTTTACCGTTGCCATTATTACTCCTCATATAGTGCTACCAATTATTTCTAATTTTTCTTAAATTAGGAATCGGGGTAGTTGCTTCTGAGTGTAAAATTTGTGTTACTCTTATCCTATGTTCATTTTCCAATTTTTCCCAATTTCCTTTACTTAAAAAACCATTTGAAACTATAATAAATTTTTGATTTACTTTTTTATTATCATTATCTGCAAACTTTTGAATTATATTTTTGTACTCTATTCTACTATTTTTTGTATAGCTAAGTTGCTTAAAAGCTTTTGGAATATCCCCTGCACCTTTAAGTTCTGCTAAAAAAGATATTTTTTTACTATTTGATTGAAATAAAAAAACAGCATCACATTTTGGGTTATTATCTGTAATTATACATTGGTCTATAATAATTGCACATACCTTTTCATTACTATTTTTTGGAACAAGTTCAACAGATTTACCAGATTCTGAAATTCTATATTGATTAATACATTCAGATTGAGTATTTGCTAATTTCTTACATTTACAACTCTCCTTAGCTCCTAAATCAATCATTTATTATCCCATTCAATATCTCTCATCTTATCATATAACATATTTATTTGATTAAAATTATGTAGAAATTTATCATCTAGCAAACCTAATTCATTATCTAAAATATTAGTTATATTTTTTTCTTCAAGTAGATATGCTTTCATATTTTTAGGATTTAGAGCTTCTAGTAATTTTATCTCTTCATCCTCTATATTCATATTTTTAATTTTATCTTTTTTTAGGTGATTATTAAATGATTCAATAATATAAGGGCTATGAGTTGAGATAAAGATTTGCATCCCTTTATTTGATAGCATTACTAAAAAACTTACAATATTATCAATCAATTTTGGGTGTATATTTGCCTCTGGCTCATCCCAAAATAGAATACTTTGATTATCCAAAGATTCATTACTCAAAAGATATGCTAACATTCCTATTTTTCTAAGCCCCTCAGCCACTAAATTTATCTCTAATTTTTTATCATTAGAAGTTAAATAAAAACTACCATCTATTATCTCTATTTTACCCTCTAAGATATTTTCTAATTTATCAATTATAGATTGCTGTTTATTGTTCTTTGAAAGAGGCTCTTCTAAAGCTTTACATAAATTATAATAGGTTTTATCAAATACTAAATATTTTTGTTCATATAAAACTCTAAAACCTTTAAAAAAAGATAAAACCTCTTTTGCAGGAAGAAATATAGATTTCTTAGAGATAAAATCTTTTTGAGCACTATCTAAATATTCACTAATCTCTTTTTTAGTAGTTGAATCAAATTTAAAAGATAGTTGGTATGAATTTAGATTTACTTTAATTTTGCTCTCTTTCTCATATTTATTTACAAGATTTCCTAACTGCTTTACTCTAAAAATATCTATCAAACTTTTAGCAAGAATTCTTTGCTTTTCATAATTTGATTCCTCTTCTTCTAAACATATTTCATTATTTGAATCCAAAATAGAATATAATAATTTTAAAATTTGACTTTTTCCACTACCATTTTCACCAATAAAAAGATTAATTCCACTAGAAAATTTTATATTACCATTTTTTAATGACATAAAATTATAAATATCTATATCTGAAATGAAAAAATCATTTTTTTCTTTTAATATCTTCATATTTTTGTCTTCAATCTAGGTTTTTTATCTTCAAGCAAAAATATCGGTTCTGAAAATGGGGCTAATTTCGCCAAAAAATTCAAAAGTGAAATTACGGGTGAGCCGTAGAAAAATTTTACATCTGGATTATAAATCCATAATTTATCAGCATATTGATAAATTTTGTGGCTTGTGTCGCCGTAACCATCTTTGTTTTTATCGAATCCCTCATAGTTATCCCAATAATTTCCCGTGAAATCATTTTCATCTGTTTTGCTACCTCGACTATCATTCACAATATCTTCTATATTTCCCTTAAAAACATTATCTCTAATTATATTATTTTCGCTGAGTGAATGAAAATGCAAAGCCTCCGCATTATACAAAATTTTATTTCCCTCTATATAATTAAATTCATCAGGCTCAAACGGTGAACGGTCAATATACATCCCTTGAGCATTATAGATGACGGTATTATTTTTTATTGTAAAATTTGTAGCATCTTTCAGCCCAATTCCCATACCAGTTGCCCCGAGCGAACTTTTCACTATATTTCCAGTTGCAATGGTATCACGAGAATACATAAAAAATATTCCAACAGAGTTAAATTTATATCTATTATTATGCACAAAATTTTTACCAGCATACATAAAATGAAGTGAATATCTGCAATACTCACCATAATTTTCGACAATTTGATTTCCGTGCGAATACCATACTACCATATCTCGGGATTTAATCAAAGAGTTCTTTTTGATAATATTATCGTTGCTATACCAAAGCCGAAGTCCATCGCCCCTCAGCCCCAAATCAAAATCTTTTGAGGTGATGTTGTTATTTTCAATTATGGAATTATTTATCATCTGCATATCGATTCCAAAAAGACAATCTTTGATGGTGCAGTTTGAGACTTCACACTGTTTGCCATCACTCATCGCAATTCCTGCATCAAGTTTTTCGTGCCTTGCTCCGCTGTTTTGGATTGTGATATTTTTGATAGTGACATAAGAGCTTTGGATTGTGATAACTGTGCCTGTGCCATTTCCATCAAGAATTACATTTTTGCCAACTCCCAAAATTGTAATTGGTTTTTTGATAACTATATTACCTACATATTTTCCATCATTTAATTTCAGAATCGACCCCGCCTTTGCATTATCTATTGCATTTTGCAAAGGTGAAGCGATTAATGAGTAAAAAAAAGTGAAAAGTAGTGGTAAAAGTTTTTTCATATTTTAACTATTTGTCTCTTTTAAAGCTTTCATTTTTGAGAAAAAAGCTAGAAGTGAAAATAGACTAATTGCCACGATTAAATAGAATCCAATTGTCGGGTAGGAGTGAGTTACAAACTGTGCAACTTTTCCATCTCCAAAAACTGTTGGCATAAATGGTTTAATATTAAAAGCCCCCCAATCGTGGAGATTATGACCAAACCAATATAACCAATAAGCATAGTCAGCGATAAAAAGTAGAGGCAATACGATAGGTACAAGCATTGGATATGCTGTAATTTTTTTATCATAAGCGATAAAGTATATCATAAATAAAACTAAGAATAATAGAGCATAAGCTCCAATTTCTCGTTCCAAAATTCCACCTCTCCACATTGGGTCCATTCCAATATAGTGGTTGATTGTGTTCATTTCATGAACTTCACCGCTAAATCCATCAAAATGAAAAAATACAGGAATCCCCTCAGGAAAAGCCTCTTTTGGATAGTTTGGAGCTTCTAGTGAAACTGCCCAGATTGGCAAACTTGCTACACCCAATTCTGAAGATGTATCAATCATTTTTTGCAAATTGTTGTGAGCTTCTTTTGGAGTTGTTGTACTTTTATACATACCTTGATTGTAAAAATCCCAAACTTTGTATGTAAGAGGTGAAATATCTTTCTCCTCTCCTGCATGGATTTTGTTTAGAGTTCCATGAAAGGTGATGATAGGAAAGACAAAAGCAACTATGAGAATGAGTAGAGCGATGGTAGCAAAAATTTTTGCTTTTAAAAAACTTGGATGCACGATTTTCCTTTAAAATTTAAATTATAGTAAATATAAATCTATCTTATACTTAATATAAGTTAAAATTTAATTAAAAAGATTATAGCAGATTTTTTTTTATTAATAATTGACTTAGGTCGTAGGGTACAAAAAAAATTAGATGAAGTAGGAGGAAGTAGCAAGATTAATGTTAAAAAACAAAAATCTCACAACTTCCTAAAAAGAGTCTAATATTTAAAAAAAATACTAGAAAAGGTTAGCATTCTCATCTATCCATTTCATATATTCTAAAATATCTTTAGTCTCTTGATCACTCATATGTTGATTAGGCATTTTTAGATTAAATACATCAATCATAGCTTTTACATAAGGGTCTTTGTACATAGCTTCTGGGTCTTTAATGAAATCAGTTACCCATTTTTCAGCATTTTCATGTCTTGAAAGTACACCTGTCAAATCTGGACCAGAACTAACTTTTCCAACAACATGACAACCACTACATCCACCTTCATTAAATGCTCTCTCACCAGCTTGAGCTGCAGGAGTTTTTTTAGTAGCAATTAAACTTACAAGAGTATCTTTTGCTCTAATTCCAACATCTGCAGTTTTAACCATATATTGCCAAATCATATTTTCAAACAAAATCGCTTTCTCTAAATCACCAGCTTTTACCGCTTCATCAGAAAGTTTTTTCTGCCCAGGGATTTGTCCATATTGGTCAAATGCATCAGTTACAAGGTCAGCTACAACTTGGTGTTTATCAAAACCATTCTCTTTTAAGAATTTAACAACACTTTGGATAACAGCATCTGTTGCAGTATTTACCGCCACAGTTTTGTCATACTCAGCTTTTAACTCTTCAGGAGTCATAGTTTTCATTTTTAGTTTTTGAGCCGAAACATATTTTTTGTTTGGGTCTTTAACCATCAAATAACCCATCATCTCTAGGTGAAGTGCTGAACAAAACTCAGTACAATAGTAAGGAAAAACTCCCTCAATATCAGCAGTGAATTTAATACTAGCAGTTTTACCAGGCTCAAGTGACGCATGAACATCATAGTGGTCAACTGTAAAACCATGAGTTTCATCTTGCGCTCTTTCGAGGTTTGTCATATAGATTGTAACTTCATCACCCTTATTTACAGTGATTCTCTCAGGATTGATATGAGAACGAACAAGAGTTGCATAAACGCTAACTTTATTACCATCTCTCTCTATTCTTTCCTCTCCTGCTAAAGTTTTACCTTTATGAATCTCACCAGTTCTAGTATTTGTACCCATTTTATATCGTACATGTGGGTGCAATTTACTTGCTCGAATTGCTACGGCTTGATGAGGCTCACCCAAAGGAATAGGCATATCAATTAGTAAATCCATAGTTTTACCACGAATATCAATCAATTGGTGATTTTGGGGATGAAGAGGTCCAACATTTTGGAATCTATCGATTGCCAATTTGTTAAGAGCGATAATATACTCACCTTGAGGGTCAGCAGATTTTCCTTCCATTCCACAAAGATGTCCAATATTATAGTGAACATTCTCTTTATCTAAAACTTTCAAAGTTTTAAAGTTCCATTTTACAACTTGAGAATCAACATATAAAGATGTATAGATTTCACCATCAACATTTGAATATTGATTGTGTAGAGGTCCAAGCCCTAACTCAACTTGCCCGTGAAGAGCTTTTTTCATATCAAGAATTGGAATACCATAAGGGTCTTTTCCTGCATACTCTTTAGCATCAATAAGTTTTTTGATTTTTTTCCAATCATAAACTGAAGCGTGAGTGTCAAGCTTACCACAAACTACGATATACTGACCAGTAGGGTCAACATCAACACCGTGTGGAGATTTTGGCTCAGGAATCAAAAATAGTGCATCATTCTTAACTGCAACTTCCATTGAGATAACTCTATGGTCATTTATGATTTGTACATTTTTATCATCTTTTGCAAGTTCAGCCAATTTTTTCCAATTATACACATGCAAAAAGTCAGTATCATATCTACTCATACCAGCTTCATTTGGTGGCATTCCAACTT
>JAOZPA010000035.1 GCA_029932985.1 Campylobacterales bacterium | reverse complement strand
AATTAAATCTGACCTTTCCTAAATTAAAGATAGCTTAAATTAGAATTGCTGATCTCCAATTGCCATTTTGGATGCAAGTGAACTTCTGGCTCATCTAAAATTAAAACTTGTCCATTATATAAATGATTTTTTTCCACTAGAACTTGCAAAATAGCAAAATATTTTATACCCATAGCTGTATTTATAAGTTCTATATTTTTTCCATTTTTATTAAATACAAACTTACCTGAATTATCTTCTTTGAATTTACCACCAATAATATCATTTATATTTAGTTCAATTTTTTTTACATTGTCCCTATCTTTATGCTTTACAGTTAAAGCATAATGTAAATCGTTTATAAATGTTGGTATGGCAAAATCTATCTCCTCTATGGTAGAGTAATCATCTACTTTACTAATAGCATTCAATAGAGGTAAAAAATTCCAAATTAAAGGTGATTCTATAAATAACGGCATATCTCGCCTAAAATTTTTATCCTTAAACTCATTTGTTTGTTTGAAGAATTTGCAATTATTATATAAAATTTTTATATTAAAATCTACATCTCTATATTTAAAATATATATCACCATCTTTAGATATTTGTTCTTCAAAAAGTTGCATGGTATATCTTTTAAAAAAAATTTTATAGTTGTTAATAGCCTTTTTACCATAATTTACACTATTAGAGCAAATTATGGTTTTAAGTAAACTATATAAAGTTCTTCCCACTGTGCTTTTTCCTGTATCATTTTCACCAGCAATTACAGTCAAGCCATCTATTTTAACACTAGCCTCTTTAATCATTCCAATATTTTTAAGTTCTAAGGTCATTATTTCTCTTTTCTTTATTTTATTTAGGTAGCTGTTTGGGGCTTAATAACCCCAAACGAGTACCATATCATTAGTAGTAAATCACTAAATGTTAGCATTTTAAATCCTTTGACATTTTCTTTTTAAATTGTTTAGTAAAAAATGATACATCTTCTGTATATATATCATCAATAAATTTATTTTCTTTATATCTATTTAAAAACTCAAAAGTTACACTCTTAAATAAACCTCTTTTAAATCGTTCGCTTTTAGGTACATATTTTTTATACACTAAACAAAATATAAATTTATAATCATTTTTTGACATATTTAAATCATTTAACAGCAAATCAAGTTCTTTCTTGCCATTGATTAATTTACCTTCTACCTCTTTTTTATCAGGTTTTTTTTGATTCTTAAATTCTACTAAGTATATATTATTGTTAAACTTATCAAAATAAATAGCATCAAAAGCTTTTGGTCTAATATTTGAGTCAGGATATTTATCTTCAATTATTTTATCAAAGTTAATCACTTCTTGACTTTCATCCATACAAAGATACTCTTTTGATTTATCTTTATGATGATTATCTAAGCTAGTCTCTTTAAAGGTTGATAGATAAAAATTGTGTGTTTTCAAAAAAATATTAAAATCAGCCATTTTGAAATCTTTCACTCTCCATCTCTTCAAATTCATCATAAGGTTCTGAAAGTTTTTCATAAATTGCAACTAAAGTTTGAGAGTTACTATCCTCTATTTTGTCTATATAACCATCTTCTGCTAAATAAAAATTAGTTTTATCTTCTATATTTTCAATTTCACTATATCTTTTTAATGCTTCTATCATATATGGACTGTGAGAATTCACTAATATTTTTACACCATTTTTTATTAAATTAACTATAATTTTTGCCAATTCTAATTGCCATTTTGGATGTAGATGAACTTCTGGTTCATCTAATATTAAAACTGTCTCTTTATTTAGGTAATTATTTTGAGATAAGACTTGAAAAATTCCAAAGTATTTAATTCCTGTAGCTGTATTTAAAAGTGATATTTTTTTATTATCTTTTTCAAAATAAAAATTACCAAAATCATCTTTTTTAAATTTACCATTAATGATGGCAAATATTTTATCTTCTATATGGTAAGAATTTTTTTCAGTTCCAACAGACAGCCTAAAATGTAAATCTTTAAGAAAAAAAGGATAATCAATACTTAATTCATCTCCAAACATACCTGCTTGAGATTCAATAATAGACATTTGATTAAAAAATTTATTAAAATTCCAAACAAGAGGAGTTTCAATTAGAATAGGTGTTTTGATATTATTTGCTAAATTATTCTTAAAATCATTTTTATCAGAAATATCACTACCATTAATAATAAAATTATGATTTATATTATTGATTACTAGATTTATTTCTCCATTGTTAATTTGTTCATCAAAAATTAACTTAGGAAGAATTGATGCTCTTCTAGCTTCTCCTATATTTAAATCTTTAGCTTCTTTTTTTCTTTCTTTAACTTTTTTTAAATCTAATAAAAATCTTAATTGAAAATACAAAGATTTTCCAAGTGTACTTTTACCTGTATCATTTTCTCCAGCGATTACAGTCAAGCCATCTATTTTAATATTAGCTTCTTTTATCATTCCTATATTTTTTAATTTAAGTTCCATCTATATTTTTTTTACCTTTTCAATAAATTTTTCTAATTCTCCACAAGGGATGAAAATATTTTTTCTATTTTTCATACTTAAAAAGCTCATCAATAATCCATCAACAGCTCTTAATTTTGATTTGCAATAAAGATAGATAAAAGGTGATTTTTCTATTTTTTCTAAATCCTGAAACTCTTTACACATATATAATATTGTATCTTTTAGTTTTTTATTAGAATCTGAAATCAATCTAAAACCTGTTTTGCAAATTTCCAAATCTTTTTCAACTAAACTAAGATTTTTAAATTTTGTAATAACTTCATCTGATATTTCACCATTTCTTGGAGCTAAAATTCCTAAAACAAAACTTTTCTCCTCTATAAATAGATACTTATCATCTAAATCCAAAATATAATCAACAAACTTTATATTTTTATCTTTTCTATTTTCATCGGTTACAAGAATATTATAATTATCAATTTGCTTACAACAGCCCTCTTTAATATGCTTTATAGATATTCCCAAGCTATCTCCTTGAGAGGATTAAGTAGTTCATCTTGTAATAAATCCCAATTATCCTCATCTAAAATATCATTTTTCACAACACCATTTACCTCACTTAGAAGATTAAAAGATACTCTATCTCTAAATTTTTTTCTTTGACTAATAGCATTTAAATAATCAGGTATATATGGGCTATGAGTGGAAAAAATAATTTTAACTCCTGCATTCATAAGCTCCACAAATAAATCTACCATTTTAATCTGCCACTCAGGATGAAGATGAACCTCTGGCTCTTCCCAAAACAAAACCGAACCTTTTTTTAAAGCTTTATTTGTAACTAAATATTGAAGCAATCCTATACTTTTTGTCCCTGAGGAGGTATTAAAAATATTATAATCCTTGTCATTATTTCGACTAAATACAAATGAACCATTTTTATTTTTTATATCACCATCAATAATATTATTTGATTTTTGAGTAAATTTTTTAATAAACTCATCTTGCTTTTCATCTGTAAAGGAATAATCTTCATCTAATATATTTAATAAAGATTCTATATGATACGGGGTTTTTGATTCTCTTCTATCTAAATATTTGTGAAACTCAAGAATCAAAGGTGTTTCTACAAAAATATTATTTACTCTAATTTTTTCTTTTTCATTTAAAGATAAAATTTTTAAGTTATTTTGTTCATATTTAAAAAATAGAAAACTATTTTTAACAATAAAATTATTAGATATTTCTGAAGAATTTGTAAATATTGAATTAATTAAATTTTTTAGATTATAACTTATCTGACCTGACAAATCTGAAATATCTGCCAAGTTTGATAAATTTGATAATTCCTTCTTTATTTGTAATAATTGTTTATTTGTTAATATTTTTCCATCATCTGCCATTTTTAGTATGTTATCTAAATTCATAATATTATTCTCATATTGCTTTAATGATTCATCAATGGCATACAATATTTTCATAATATAACTTTTTCCTGTTGAGGGTTTTCCTGCAAAAACTGTTATATCATTTATATCAAATTCACTATTTTTTATTTTAGCAAAATTTTCAAGTTTTAATTTATCCATTTTTAACCTTTCTCAAATTTGATTTTAAATTTCCTAAACCAAATCTCTTTTATCTCATCACAAACTATAATTTTATTTGTATCATCAAGGCTTAATTTAAAAAGAGCTGTTTTAATCATTTAAATATTTATCCATCTTAAGTTTTTTTAATTCTCATATTGGTAAAACTAATTTCTCAAAAATATTTTCTAAACTTTCTTGCTCTTTAATATAACCATTTTCAGCCAAATAGAAATTAGTTTTATCCTCTATCTCCTCAACTTCACTATATCTTTTTAATGCTTTAATCATATAGGGACTGTGAGAATTTACCAAAACTTTTACACCATTTTTTACAAGTTTTACTATAATTTTTGCCATCTCCAATTGCCATTTTGGATGCAAGTGAACTTCTGGCTCATCTAAAATTAAAACTTGTCCATTATATAAATGATTTTTTTCCACTAGAACTTGCAAAATAGCAAAATATTTTATACCCATAGCTGTATTTATAAGTTCTATATTTTTTCCATTTTTATTAAATACAAACTTACCTGAATTATCTTCTTTGAATTTACCACCAATAATATCATTTATATTTAGTTCAATTTTTTTTACATTGTCCCTATCTTTATGCTTTACAGTTAAAGCATAATGTAAATCGTTTATAAATGTTGGTATGGCAAAATCTATCTCCTCTATGGTAGAGTAATCATCTACTTTACTAATAGCATTCAATAGAGGTAAAAAATTCCAAATTAAAGGTGATTCTATAAATAACGGCATATCTCGCCTAAAATTTTTATCCTTAAACTCATTTGTTTGTTTGAAGAATTTGCAATTATTATATAAAATTTTTATATTAAAATCTACATCTCTATATTTAAAATATATATCACCATCTTTAGATATTTGTTCTTCAAAAAGTTGCATGGTATATCTTTTAAAAAAAATTTTATAGTTGTTAATAGCCTTTTTACCATAATTTACACTATTAGAGCAAATTATGGTTTTAAGTAAACTATATAAAGTTCTTCCCACTGTGCTTTTTCCTGTATCATTTTCACCAGCAATTACAGTCAAGCCATCTATTTTAACACTAGCCTCTTTAATCATTCCAATATTTTTAAGTTCTAAGGTCATATTTTCTCTTTATTTAATTTTGATATGGTAGCTGTTTGGGGCTTAACAACCCCAAACGGAAATTTATTCCCACTCAATTGTTGCTGGGGGTTTTGAGCTAATATCATAAACTACTCGGTTTATTCCTTTAACTTCATTGATAATTCTGGTACTCATTCGCTCTAGCAAATCGTGAGGCAGATGAGCAAAAGTTGCAGTCATTCCATCCACACTCTCCACTACTCGAATCGCCACAGTATTTTCATAAGTTCGATTATCGCCCATTACACCCACGCTTGACACATTCAAAAGCACCGTGAAACTTTGCCAAGTTTTCGCATAATATCCACTAGCTTTCAACTCCTCTAACATAATTACATCCGCTTTTCGTAGCAAATCCAAATCGCTTCGATTCACTTCACCCATAATTCTAATCGCAAGTCCTGGTCCAGGGAAAGGGTGTCGCATCACCATCTCTTTTGCAATTCCTAACTCCATTCCAAGTTTTCGCACCTCATCTTTAAAAAGTTCTCTTAGAGGTTCGATAAGTTTAAACTCCATCCAATCAGGCAAACCGCCTACATTGTGGTGAGATTTTATAGTTTTAGAAGGCCCTTTTACCGAAATTGACTCAATAACATCTGGATATAAAGTCCCCTGTGCCAAATATTTTATGCCATCATGTTTTTTTGCCTCTTCCTCAAATAGCTCTATAAAGGTATGACCAATAATTTTTCGTTTTCGTTCGGGGTCAGTAACCCCTTTTAATTTCTCCAAATAAATATCGGTTGCATCAACAGTAATCAGCGGAATTTTCAGTTTATTTTTAAACATATCCTCAACCGCTACTCGCTCATTTGCTCGAAGTAATCCAGTGTCGATAAAAATCGGAATCAGTTTATCGCCAATCGCTTCATTTAGAAGTGCAGCCACCACCGAACTATCCACCCCACCACTCACCGCACACAAAACTTTGCCATCTTTCACTTCATCTTGAATCTTTTTTATCTTCTCTTTGGCAAAATTTCCAATCGTCCATTTTTCAGCAACTCCACAAATATTTTTTGCAAAATTTTTAAGATAAATCGCTCCCTCTTTTGTGTGATAAACCTCTGGATGAAATTGAAAAGCATAGATTTTTTTATCCTCATTTGCAATCGCACTAAATGGTGAATTTTCCGTTTGAGCAATTTTCTCAAACCCTTTTGGCAATTTTTCAACTCTATCACCATGACTCATCCACACAATCTCATTATCACTTGCCCCATTAAATATCGGTGAATTTTGATTAAATTTCAAAGTAGCTTTTCCATATTCGTGGTGGTTAGCTGGATGAATCTCGCCTCCAAAATGGTCAACCATTAATTGCATTCCATAGCAAATTCCAAGCATAGGAATATTCATATCAAAAACTTCATCGCTAATTTTATAAGCATCTTCGCTATAAATCGAAGCTGGTCCACCTGAAAGGATAATCCCTTGAGGATTTCTCTCTTTTATACTCTCAATTTTTTCATTATACGGTAAAATTTCACAATAAATCTTCTCCTCCCGAAGCCGTCTAGCTATTAGTTGAGTATATTGTGAACCGAAATCCAATACGATGATAGGAACATTTTTCATTTTTTACCTTAAAATTTTTGTGGCATTATATCATTATAAAGTTGTGGTTTTTATTATGTTGCAGGATTTGGATTATTGTTGGGCAACGCACCCCTATCAAAAAAACTTTTATCGGATAAAATCTTATAATTTTTATCTTTATATCGAAATTCCAAACTATGTGAATGCAAAAGAAGTCTAGAGTGACCTATAAATTTGATTCGCTCTTGTGGTGATAATCTTTTGGTTAAATATCTATCTGCAATATTTTCATCCATTCCATAAATAGGGTCGCCAATAATTCTGTGACCGATGGAGTGGAGATGAACTCTGATTTGATGCTGTCGCCCTGTTTTGGGAATCGCCTTTATAAAAGTTTGATTATTTTTTGGATTGTAACTTATTGGTTTTATAAATGTTAGAGATTTTTTACCATTACAAGATATTTGCATTTTGACACCAATTTTACTATCTATCGCTTTTTTAATTGGAGTTTGGATTTTTAAATTTTTGCTAATTTTCCCCTCCACGATTGCCAAATACTCCTTTTTATAATCTCTCTTTTCAAACATATTTTTCAAAATAATATCACTTTTTTTATGTCGGCTGACCAACACTAAACCTGATGTTTCTAAATCTATTCTATGAGCTAAATTTGCTTCATCGCCAAAATGGTAACGAATCTCATCTAAAAGTGTGTATTGTGTATTTTTTGAGATGGGATGTACCATAATTCCCGATGGTTTATCAAAAATTGCAAAATCAGAAGTTATAAAAGTTGGATTTAACCCTTTTGTTTGTCCCTCAAAAAGTGAGATTTCAATAAAATTACAATCTAAAAACTCATTTGTTTTTATCTGTCGCTTGTTTTCATCAAAAATTCTACCTTTTGCTATAAGTTTTTGGGCAAAGGAACTAGTTACACCAACATCATTTATCAAAAATTGGTGTAATTTTTTACCCTTAACTGTGCGGAATTTTTTTAGAATAAATGGCATATTTCTCTTTTAATTATAGTGCGTTGCCAAATAATAGGGCTAACTCATTGGCAATTTAATAATAAATATCGCACCTTTATCTCTATTTTGAACACTTAAATTTCCGTGCATACTTTTTTCAATAATCATTTTAGACATATAAAGTCCCAAACCTGTACCTGCTGATTGGAATTTGGTAGTGAAATATGGCTCAAAAATTTTATTCATAATATCCTCTTTTATTCCACCACCATTATCAAGAATCGTGAGAATGTGATAATCACCCTTGTCTTCAAGATGGACTTTAATCTCTCCATCGGGGTCATTTTGCAGATAGATTGCATCTTTAGAATTATTTATGAGATGGATTAAAACTTGCTTAAATTCAGATGGGAAACCAAAAATTCTACCATCATTTTCAACAAAATTAATTTTTATAGATTTTTCTCTAAGGTAGGATTTTTCTATCTTTATCACCTCATTTATCAACTCTTTAAGGCTAAACTCACTTTTTTCTTTATCTGGTTGATAAAAATTTCTAAAATTATCTATGGTTTTTGATAAATCTGATATTATCTTGCTATTTTTATCTATAAAATCATCCAAAAAAACTTCATTAATATTTTCATTCATAAACTCTAAAAGCAACATTTCAATATTTAAATTTAGCACATTTAGGGGTTGTCGCCACTGATGAGCGATATTACTAATCATTTCACCCAGCGAGGCAAGTCTAACATTGTTAAAAAGAATTTCATCTTTTCTACGATTTTTGGCTAATTCAATTTTGATTTTTGCCTCTAGCTGTTTATTTAAGTTTTCAAGCCGATTTCTATTTCTATGTAACTCATCTATATCTAAGATAGTTGAAATTCTAATTTTTTTACCTTTTTTAAATATATCTCTGCCACAAACCAAAGCTTTAAATTTTGAGCCATTTTTTTTGAGCAAACAGACATGAAAAGATTTTTTGTATTCACTATTTAAAGCTTCAATAACTCTATCTTTATCTTTACCCTCCACTAAATCCAAAATATATCTATTTTTAAATTCATTTTGGCTATATCCAAACATTTGACAAGCAACATCATTCACTGAGACTATTTTTTTATCTTCAAAATGCAGTAGCCCCTCATTCATAGTATCCACTAAAATTTTAAAATTTTCCAAAGATTCTTCTAGGTCATTATTCTTTCTCCGAATTATAAAAATATAAATAAGGGCAATTATTGCCAAAATCAAGATTCCAATCAATAGATTTATGAAAAATTTTTTATTCGGGATGTGATTATTATCTATCTTTGACCATTTTGTGGAAAAGTTTTGATATTCTCTGCTAGATATACTTTTTAATCCCTTATTCATCAAAGAAAGCAATATTTTGTCATCATCTCTAACCATTATTCTAAGTTGATATTTCATATCAGTATATCCTGCAATTCGTAAATCATAGGAATAAAATTTACTTATGTAATAAAAAGCAACAGGCAAAGTGGCAATGGTAAAATAGGATTCATTGTTGGAAATTTTTTCAAACGAGCCTTTTGTGGTATTAGTTTTGAGTATCTTTATATCTTTATATCTCTCTTCTAGCTTATCAATTAATCCTGAACTCTCTTTTCTACTCATCGGTTTATCTAAAATATTATTTAAATTTGCTACATAGGGTTTGTCATTTTTGGTAATAATTACCAAATCATAATTCAAATAAGCTCTTGTGAAGTTTGCATATTTCATTCTTTTTTGGGTTTTAATGGCAGCTGGAAGAATATCACATTTTTTTGCTTTTAAAAACTCTTGTGATTGTCTCCACGAAGATGTTGGAATATGCACAAATTTCACCCCAACTCTTTTTTCTATCAATTTCATAGTATCTATCGAAATTCCCTGTGGTTTCTGATTTTTATCCATAAATTCAATCGGTGTCCAATTTAAGTTATTGCACATTCTGACTATTTTGTTATTTTTCAAGTACAATTGCTCTTTCTTAGTTAAAGTTACGGCTATTGCAAAATTTATAAATAGCATAAAAGCTATAAAAATTTTCATATTTCCTCCTAAAGATTAAAACCTAATTATAATGTCAAAAAATAAAATTACACTTAAATTATCAAGGTAGTAGAAAATAAAGTAACAATAGGGAAAAAATAATAAAAAATTTACTGTATAAACATATTTTTTTCTTACTTCTTTTTTCTCATTGCTCCATCCATCTCAGAAAATTCATCGGTGAGGGGTTGTTAAGCCTTTTATGTTATAATATTTAAAAAATTATTAGGAGTAAATTATGACAAATGATGAGTTATTATTAGAAAATGAAAAATTACGAAAAGAAAATCTGGCTTTAAAAAAGCTTAAAACAAAAACTATTCCTGAAATTAAAACTTATAGTTTTAGCAAAATTACAGAAAATGAGTTAAAAAGTGTGGTGGATATTGAGGAAAATTTTAAAGATGAAACTATTTTTGATGAGTGGTTAAATAATGAGATTATTGTGAGTGAGGAGGTAGATATTTTTTTGAGTAAATTATTAAAGCAAAATAGAAAATTTATTTTTTCCTATAATGAGGATGATTTGAAAATCTATTTTCTAGCTCCTATCTTTAATAAAGTTAATTTTTTCTCTTATGAGGATGAAGTTCGAGCTTTTTATGAAAATGATTTGACATACAAAACGGATAAATTTATTTTTAAAGGTAGAGTGGATTTTATGTTTTCCAAAGGTTTAAAAAGAAGTGAAAAGCCCTATTTTTTTATTCAAGAGTTTAAAAAAGGTGAAGAGTTTGGAAATCCCCGACCGCAACTTTTGGCAGAGATGATTTCGGCGGTTGAACTCAATAAAACCAAAACTATTCGGGGAGCTTTTATCACTGGTGAAAATTGGAGATTTGTGATTTTGGAAAAATTGGAAAAAGATAAATATCAATATTTTCTATCCGAGGCTTTTAATAGCACTAAAATTGATGAATTAAAAGGAATTTATCGAAATTTACAATTTGTCAAAAATGAGATTATCAATATGGTGCGACAAGAAAAAAAGATTTAAATTTTTAAACTATTACAGCCCAAAGTCCCCAAACGAAAATTTCCATTTGGGGACTAAAGTCACTTTTTTTTTAATCTATCCACTCCACCAAGAAATCATCAATATTATATAGTTTGTTTTTTAATCTTGCACCTTTTACAATTGTCAATAGATTTTCTAATGTAGTTTCAAAATCATCATTAATTAGTAGATAGTCAAATTTTTTGATATTTGTCATCTCCGAGAGAGCATTTTTTAATCTCTTTTCAATCGCTTTTTTACCATCTGTTCCTCTTTTTTCTAGTCTAGCTCTGAGAGTTTTTTGGTCTTGTGTGCTGATAAATAGTGAAGTTGAGATGGCTGAAAATTTCTCTTTTATAGATTTTTGCCCCTGAACATCTATATCAAAGATGACGAGGTTTCCTTTTTTGAGGGCTTTTATGACGGAAACTAATGATGTGCCGTAGTAGTTACCGTGAACTTTTGCCCACTCTAAAAAAAGTCCATTATCTACTCCTTCGTTGAATTCATTTTTATCTATAAAAAAATAATCAATTCCCTCTTTTTCCCCAGCCCTCTTTTTTCTGGTAGTTGTTGAGATTGAAAAATAGATGTTTTTTTCGTTTTTAAATACCTCTTTGAGTAGTGAGCTTTTGCCACATCCGCTAGGTCCTGAAATAATTAGAATTGCACCTTTCATTTTTGCTCTTTATTTTTAAAATCAAAGCTAATCTTTATATTTATCTCAACATCTTCCAGAATTTCCCGCAAATCACTATTTGAAAATGCTACATTTATGGCACTGCTTGTTAAAGTCTGCAGTTTCTCATTAATTTGTTGTTTGACTTGCTCTTTAATCTCTACTCTATTATCTCTCTTTTTCACATCTTTTTCTTTGGATTTATCACTATTTATATTATTTTTTCCAATAATTGTCAAAAAATCAAGAGGCAAAAATGGCTTAAACAACACCCCATCAAATCCCAAAGGCTTACCCCCATTTTTAGGAGTTATGAAAATCAATTTTCGATATTTCAACCGCCCCTTTATCTCACCTATCATCCCATCTTTATATGTATCATTGTCTATCAATATATATTCATAACTTTTTTTTACGACATCTTCAAGGGTTTCAAACTCCTCAACTTCCAAATTTTCCCTGTGAGCAATTAAATTTATGATTCGTGATACTGCCAAATTTTCATTTATTAAAAGCATAAGTCTCCTTTTTTTTGAATTTTATTATAGCTATTTTTTATTAAGTTGTAATTAATTTTTTACCATAAAGTTTTTAATTTTATCTATTTAATAATGAGATTCCAAAAGAGACCACAAAACCAATTACGGCAAAACTTTTGACTAATGAAATTATCACACATTTACTAAACTCTTCATCTTTTGGCTTGATTTTTTTGAGACAAACCATTGAGACAATCGTAAGTATAAGCGACACCACCCCAAAACCCAAAGCGATATAGAAACTATCTTTGATTGTCATAAAAATTCCAACGAGCAATATAACTATCAATAAATTTTGATTTATACCTTTCAATACTATCCTTAAATTTTTTAGTTGATTGTACCCAAAATTTAGAAAAAAATTGATATAATAAAACAAAAAAGGTTCAGTTATGGGTTTATTAGATATGTTGGTGCAAAGTGGTAACGGAAATCTGCTTTCACAGGTTCAAAATATGACAAATTTAGATGATGCAAAAACGAAGAATTTATTAAATGCAATTGGTGGTTCACTTTTGGGAGAAACCAAAAATAAAATCAAAAGCAAAGATGACACCTCCGTATTGGAAGATTGGATTTTCAAAGATAAATCAAACAATAGATTTAATAACCCAAATTTGACCGATGAAAATCACAAAAAAGAGGGCAAGGGGCTTTTAGAATTAATCACAGGCTCAAAAGATAGAAGTAGAAATATCGCTTCAAATATCTCAAATGCTAGTGGAGTGGATTTTTCGATGATTAAAAAACTTTTACCAATTGTCGCTCCTATGATTATAGGTACACTATCGCAATCTCAACAAACTAACACAAATCATAAATCTTCACAAAATAGCTCACTTTTGTCAATTTTGGATTTTGATAATGATGGTCAAATTATTGATGATATTATGGGTATTGCCAAAAAGTTTTTTTAATAAAAAAATATAATAGATAAGGGAAAAAATTGAAAAAAATTGCATTGATAGGCAAACCAAATGTGGGCAAAAGCTCACTTTTTAATGCCATCGCAAAACGACGAATCGCCATCACTTCAGAGGTGAGTGGCACAACTCGAGATATACGATATAGAGAGGTTAAGATTGGTGAAAAATCTGCTATAATTTTGGACACGGGCGGATTAGATGATAGCTCGACGATGTTTAAAAATGTGCGAGATATGTCACTTAGAGCTGCTAAAAGTAGTGATATGATTTTATTTTTGGTCGATGGTAAATTTTTACCAGACGATGATGATAAAAAAATATTTTTTGCACTTCAGAAATTGGGCAAGGAGATAGTTTTAATCGTTAATAAAGTCGATAATGAAAAGATGGCTCAAAATGTTTGGGAGTTCGATATATTTGGGGCAAAAAACATCTTTTACATCTCCGTTTCTCACCGAACGGGAATCAAAGAGCTTCTTTTGTGGCTTGATAAACGGTTGCCAAATGAGCTTGAGCTAGTTGAAGATGAAGATATAGATTTTTTGGAAGCGATAGAACCCAAAGAGATTCCTAAGAAAAAAGAGGAGATAAATATAGCGATTGTGGGTCGGGTAAATGTGGGTAAAAGTTCATTGCTTAACTCCCTACTTGGCGAAGAGCGGTCGGTGGTGAGTGAGGTTGCAGGGACGACTATTGACCCAGTGGATGAAAATATGATTTACAAAGATACGATTTTGAATTTTGTGGATACCTCAGGGGTGAGAAAACGAAGCAAGATTTTGGGGATTGAAAAATATGCTTTGCAACGGACTCGTCAAATGCTTGAAAAAGCTGATGTAATTTTGCTTGTGCTGGATTCTAGCGAAGAGTTTAAGGAGCTTGATGAAAAAATCGCAAATTTGGTAGATGAATTTCATTTAGGTTGTATTGTAGTTTTAAATAAATGGGACAAAGCGATGAATGGTTTCAAAAAAAGCATTGATGACATAAAGGGTAGATTTCGATTTTTGAGCTATGCCCCAATCATCACAGTTTCCGCACTTTCAAATAAACGGGTACATAAAATCAACGATATAATTTTGGAAGTCTATAAAAATTACTGTACCAAAATTCCAACGGCAAAACTAAATGAAATAATCAAACGAACTATGATTCGACATCAAATTCCATCGGTCAACGGTCAACGAATCCGAATCTATTACGCTACACAATATGATGCAAAGCCCCCAAAAATCGCCCTGATTATGAACAAACCTAAAGGATTGCATTTTAGCTACAAAAGATATATCATAAATCAACTCCGAGAAGAGTTTATCCTTGAGGGGACTCCTATCTTGCTAAGACCTCGAAAAAAAGGCGAACGAGAAGTGGGTATGGAGTTATAATCTCCTCCCCTAAACACCCATAAACAAATTTCAGAACTAAGGATATTTATGAAAATAGAGCAGATTTTAAAAGATAGTAAATATAGATTAACACAATTTAAAATTCCACATATCGAAGAGATAGAGTCTTTGATTTTTACAAAAGAGCTTAGAAAAAAAGAGACATATTTCATAAAATGTTTGGTTCGGCAAAAAAATATTCAGCTCAAACCCGAGGAGCTGGTACGACAGCTTTTTTTATTGTCACTTCATAAAGATTACGATTATCCGTATAGTCGAATGCAGGTGGAGTTTCCCGTGCATTTTGGGCGAGAGGTGAAACGGGCGGATATTGTGATTATGGATAAGATTCAGCCCACAGTCCCCTACATCGTGATTGAGGTGAAAAAACCTAAGCTCAAAGATGGCAAGGAGCAGTTAAAAAGTTATTGTAACTCCACGGGGGCGACGATTGCGATTTGGTCAAATGGTGAGCAGACACTCTATTATCATCGTAAAGACCCTAATTATTTTGAGCCAATTCCAGATATTCCCACCGCCAATAAATCGTTAAAAGATGTCCTTAAAGAGGAATTTACGATTAAGGATTTGATAAAAAAAGATATTTTAAAAACTGGTCGGCGAAGTCTTAAAAATATTGTTTTGGATATGGAAGATGAAGTTTTGGCAAATGCGGGAGTTGATGTATTTGAGGAGGTATTTAAACTTATCTTTATCAAACTTTTTGATGAACTTCAAAATACTAGGGGGCTTACTAAAAATCTGGAATTTAGAAATTATGGAGAGAGTGATGGAGAGTTAAAAGAGAAGATTGAAGATATTTTCACTCAAGCAAAAGAGCAATGGAGTGGTATTTTTAAGGAAGATGAATTTATAGAGCTTACCCCCTCTCATCTTTCGGTTTGTGTTTCGTCGCTTCAAGATGTGAAACTTTTTAATTCAAATCTCGATGTGATAGATGATGCTTTTGAGTATCTTGTGAATAAAAATGCAAAGGGCGAAAAGGGGCAATATTTCACTCCTCGATATGTGATTGATATGTGTGTAAAGATGATAAATCCCAAAGAGAATGAGTATATGATGGATAGTGCAAGTGGAAGTTGTGGTTTTCCGATTCATACAGTTTTTGAGGTTTGGAAAAAAATATATGCAGAGTTGGGCATTAAAGAATCTCACCTTTTCACGGCAGAAAAAAAGCACGAAAGAGCATTGCAATATGTGAAAAATAAAGTTTTTGGAATCGATTTTGACAAAAAAAGTGTGCGAGTGGCGAGGATGTTAAATATTATCGCTGGTGATGGTCACACAAATGTTTTGAATATGAACTCTTTGGATTTTGAGCGATGGGATGAAAATACAAAAGATGAAGAGTGGCAAGATACCTATTTTGAGGGTTGGAAACGGCTTAAAAAGTTGCGAACTATCAAAAATGAAAATAAAGAGTTTGAGTTTGATATTGTGATGGCAAATCCACCTTTTGCAGGAGATATAAAAGAGGGTCGGATTTTACATCGGTATGATTTGGGTAAAAAACCAAATGGCAAATATCAAACAAAAGTGGGGCGAGATATACTTTTTATAGAGCGAAATCTGGATATGCTAAAAAATGGTGGTCGAATGGCGGTGGTTTTGCCACAAGGTCGATTTAATAACTCAAGTGATAAAAATATCCGAGATTTTATAGCGGATAAGTGTAGAATTCTAGCGGTTGTGGGACTGCACGGAAATGTTTTTAAACCCCATACTGGCACGAAAACAAGTGTATTGATAGTTCAAAAATGGAATGATGATAAAAGTAGTGGGGATTATTGCCCCCAAGCCGATGATTACAATATATTTTTTGCCACAATGCAAAGCCCGAGCAAAGATAATAGCGGTGAGAAAATTTATGTCAAAAATGAAGATGGCACAAATAGATTAGATAATCACGACCATTTAATTGTTGACCACGACCTGTTTAATCACGATGGAGTTACACAAGATGGAATCGCAGAAGCTTTTAATACTTTTGCCCAAAATGAAAATCTAAGCTTTGCAGATAAAAAAACTCAAAAGGAGTTACTTTAAAGAGCTTTTATTAAAAGTTTTAAAACAAGATATAGAACCATTTAGAGAATTAAAATTAAATAAAGAAAATTGGATTAAAGAGTTTGGAAAAAATCAAATTGTCAAAACTCCTATTGGTGAAGTTAAAATTGGAAATAATCAATATGAAAAATTAATAGAAAAAAATAGAATTAATGACTTTGGGATTATTAAATTAACTTTGCAATACCCAACATTAGCATTAGAAAATAGTGATAATACATTATCATTTATAAAAGCATTTAGAAAAAAGAATGAGAATATAATATTTACTTCAATAATAATTCACAAATTTAATCAAAATATATCAATCTCTATTCATAAAGTAAGAATAAATAATATAATAAATAGGATAGAAAAAAATAATGGAATTATTAAGAGCTTTGCTGATGATATATACAAGACGGCATCAACTTTGCAAGACAAACCATACACAGTAGGTCACGATAAATCGCTTATACCCTCTTCATTGTCTAAAACCCTTAATGAAACTATTATATCAGAAAATATCTTAAATTTAGAAAAATCTTCAAATAAAAATTTGGAATTTAAAAAAGAGAGTGGTGAAGATAAAAAAGTTAAAGCTTTTGTTGATGATATGTACATGACGGCACCAACTTCTCAAGACAAACCATACACAGTAGGTCACGATAAATTGCTTATACCCTCTTCATTGTCTAAAAACCCTAACGAAACTATTATATCACAAAATATATTAAAATTGCAAGAGGTTTTAAATAAAGATTTGGAAATTTCAATTTTAAAGGTTAGTGAAGTTTTAGAAGATAATGAAAGATTTAGATTTGACCCTGAATATTTTAAAAAAGAATATCTTCACAAGATAAATCAATTGAAATTCTTCGGATACAGTATTATTAATGATATGGCATTTGTAACGGATGGAATTCATGAATCCATAGATTTTGATACAAATAGTAATATCAATTTAATTTCTGCAAAATCTCCAAAAGAAAATATTTTTGATTTATCAAATAATGATTGTATATCCAATAAACAACATATAAAAAATCCTAGAACAAAATTAATAAATAATGATGTGATAATTTCAACAGTTGGAACAATTGGTAACTGTGCTGTTGTTGATAATACAATACTTCCTGCTAATTCAGATAGACATGTAGGAATAGTTAGATTAAATAATGAATTTAAACCCCATGTTTTATCTACTTTTCTATTATCTAAATATGGTAGATTTCAAACATTTAGAGAATCAACAGGCAATGTTCAATTAAATCTTTTTATCTATAAAATTAAAACTTTAAAGATACCAAATTTTAGTGATACTTTCCAAATTCAAATAGAAGAATTAGTTAAATTAGCACATCAAAAATTAGAAAATAGTAAAATATTTTACAAACAATCGGAAGAATTACTTTTAAAAGAGCTTGATTTGTTAGATTTTAAACCATCAAAGCAAAATATAGCTATAAAATCATTTAGTGAAAGTTTTGGAGATAGTGGGCGACTTGATAGTGAATATTATCAACCAAAATATGAGGATATAATTGAAAAAATTAAAAGTTATGATGGTGGTTATGATATTATAAATATTGCTTGTAATTTAAAGAATACAAATTATAAACCAGAAGATAAAAAGTTTTATCAATATGTAGAATTGTCAAATATTGGCACAACTGGAGATATTACAGGTTTTACTTATGAAATGGGTCAAGATTTACCAAGTCGTGCAAGAAGATTGATAAAAGAAAATGATGTAATTATTTCATCGATTGAGGGGTCTTTAGAAAAAATTGCAATAGTGAGAAAAGAGTTTGATAATAGTTTATGCTCAACAGGATTTTATGTCATAAATTCTAAAAAAATAAATTCTGAAACTCTACTTGTATTGTTCAAAAATAAAATCATACAACAAATATTAAAACAAAATTGCTCAGGTACAATTTTAACAGGTATGAATAAAGATGAGTTTTTAAATATTATTATTCCAATTATAGATAATAAAATCCAAACTCAAATAGAATCAAAAATCAAAAAATCTTTTAAATTAAAAGAGGAATCTAAAAAGCTTTTAGAAGTGGCAAAAAAAGCGGTCGAAATTGCTATTGAAGAAAATGAAAATCAAGCAATGAGGTTTATAAATAATGACTAATAAAAAATGTTGGATTTGTGGTGAAAAAGCTACTACTAGAGAACATAGAATAAAAAAAAGTGATATTATTAGTAAATATGGAAAAGGTACTTATAAGGGAAAGAATGAAATTTGTATTTATGAGAAAAATAAGAATCTTCAAATGATAAGGGGAGCAAATTCTACTCTTTTAAAATATGATAAGATATTATGTTCCAATTGTAACAATTCAAAAACACAACTATTTGATAGAGCTTATGAAAAATTTATTATATATATTAATGAAAATAAAAACGATATTTTATATAAAAGATTTATAAACTTTTCTGATATTTATAAAAATAATATGGAAGAGGGACAAAGAAACCTATACAAATATTTTGTAAAAAGCTTTGGTTCTAGATTAGCTCATTTTGGATATCCTATTTCTCAAGATATAATAGACTTATTAGATTTAGATAAATTTCAAACAGGGCTAAGATTAAATTTTGCAGTTAATGAAGATAAATTATATTTTGGAAATTTAGATAATAATTTAAGAAATATGATAGGCAATGGAGCTATTTTTTGTAATCAAAGCTTTGTAGATAAAACAGCCAATATAGAATACTATACTTATAATGAATATTATGATTGGTTGCATATTAACTATTACTACAATCAATTTCCTGATGGAAATTTAGGCTCAACTTGGATAGCAGATAATCAATTTATATATTTAGGTTCATCTTATTCTAATTTAACAGATGATATGAGAGAAGAGATGTGTGCTAAAGCTCAACAAATAGTAAAAATAAAAGAAATAATTTAGTTAATGAAGTGGGGTTAAATCCTAATTATTGGGGAGTTTTTGAAATAAATGATAATCAATTTAGTCATATTTTGCAAATAGGAGAAAAAAGTGAAAATCTTATTATCAATTAAACCAGAGTTTGTAAAAGAGATATTTAATGGCAATAAAAAATTTGAATATAGAAAAGCTATTTTTAAAAACAAAAATGTAAAAACTGTTGTGATTTATGCGACTATGCCTATTGGTAAAATAGTTGGTGAATTTGAAATAGGTAATATTATAGAAAAACATCCTAAAAAATTATGGGAAGATACAAAAGATTTTTCAGGTGTAAGTGAAGAGTTTTATTATAATTATTTTGATGGTAGAGATAAAGCTTATGCAATTGTAATCAAAAAATTAAAAGAGTATAAAAAGCCAATTTGCCCCTATAAAAAATATGAAAATTTTTATGCCCCACAATCTTTTAAATATCTATACTGAAATTTAAAATATCGGTGAGTGTACATAAATAAAAATCAACAAAAAAAAATCTGAACAACTTCGGGGGCTGACCCTTTGACCCTTAAAAGGGAAGAAAACTTAATTCAACATTGGTTTAAATTTAATTATGCTACAAATGACAAATAAAATTCCATAAAAGGGGGGGAAAAGTGGTTATTTCAAGGTTCTCCTGTTTCTTCTGTAAACATACTAAAACACAAATAATACCTATTCTCAGGGCTTAATAGTATTAGATGAAATTTATACTTAAAATACTAAAAGATTTTCCTGCATATCTTTGGA
>JAOZPA010000139.1 GCA_029932985.1 Campylobacterales bacterium | reverse complement strand
TAAATTAACTAAATTTTCAAAAAATTCTACTAAAATCTGAGATACTACCCTATTGCAAAATTTTTACCACCTTGCAAACTGTCAACTACTTTTAGCACTGTATGAAGGATGTCGTAAAAATTAATGAAAATATTTTTATAATAGAGTTCAAAGTTGGCTCACAAAATGCTCTGGCTCAAATTAAAAGTAGAAATTATCACCAAAAGTACCTAAACGAAAATAAAAATATCTATCTGGTGGGAATTAATTTTGATGAAAATGAGAAAAATATTTCAAATTTTGAGTGGGAAAAAGTCTAAAATCCAGTCCCCTACATTTCCCCTAAATTTCTATACATAATAAAGATTAAGATTATCAAATTTGATTAGGTAGCGTTGCCCAACACTCAGCCAAATATATTTTAATAATAATTAAATTTAAGTTATAATTATGATTATTTTGCTACTATTTTCTGCTCCATTGATAGGTCTAATTTTTTTAGATTTAGATAGAGTTTTAAACTATTTTAAAGGGAAAAAATGGGAAAGAGTGTTTTTATTATTGAATATGCAAAAGGAACGGATAAAGGTTTTGATGGTTATAGACCTGACACAAAACCGATTTTAAATGCTATTGAAAAGGTAGCGGGATATAAGACGGAGATAGTTTTTTATAATCCAGAAAAAAAAGATGCGTTGTTAGATTATTTGAAAAGCAAAGCTCATGCGATTATTAGCAGAATTAATCCAGGGAATTTAAAAGAGGTTGATGAGTATTTTCAATTTTTGAAAGCTTTAGGTGAGAGTGGTGTGGAGATTCATACACATCCAGATGTTATGATAAATTTAGATTTTAAAGATATTTTGGCGAAATTAAAGGGTACTCCGCTGGGTGATGATGAAACCTATTTTTACCATCTTTATTCCGATTTCGTAGAGAAGTTTCCAACAGATTTAGCTAAGCACAATATTAGAGTTTTAAAAACTAATTATGGTTCAACTGGCGAGGGTGTTTATCTGGTTTCTCTCAAAGATGATGGTAAGATTGAGGCGATTGAAGCGGTAAATAATGAGCAGTATGATTATGACGATATGCAACATTTTTTAACAGATTTTGAGCAACATTTTGAGGCGGAAGATGAGAGTGCAGCCTATTTCAAGGGCAAAAATGGCTTTGTGGGTTGTCGATATTTGGGTAGAATTGTAGAGGGCGAGATTCGAGTTTTGCTTGTGAATGATAAAGCGATTTCGGTTGTGCATAAAAAACCTCAAGAGGGTGAATTTTCCGCAACTCTTTTTTCTGGTGCAAAGTACAAATATGAATCTCCACAAGACCCAAAATGGGCAGAGGTTATGAAGCTCACAATGGACGGTTTAGAGGATATTAAACAATATTTAGATGGTCAGCATTATCCATTATTATGGACGATGGATTATATTTTGGATTACAATGAAGATGGTAGTGATAAATATGTTCTTTCGGAGATTAATTGCTCTTGTGTGGGAATCACGACAGAGTTGCAATATTCGGCAAATGTAGCGGAAGTTTTTAAGAAGTAGTTAAATTTTACTTTAGTCCCCAAGCCCCGAAATGATTCGGGGTTTTTGGGTTTTATTACTCAGATAGATTACCATCATCTTCCACTTGTGAAATTGCTTTTCGTTGAATCTCATCATAGCTATAAATATCCTCATAAAAATAAACTAAACTATCTCTATCTACATGGGATGTCATATATCGCACAATCACGGGGACTTCACTCGTCAATCTTACCTTATAATTTTTACCTCTTTTGAGTTTTTTCTCAATCTTTGAATATTTTTTAGCCCCCTCTTTTTCAATCAAATATTTAATCATCCAGTTGGGGTTTTGAATTCTTACACATCCAGAACTAAAATGTCTATTATCTTTTTTAAACAAACTTCGTGAAGAGGTATCGTGCATATAAACCGAAAATGGATTAGCAAACAAAAATTTAACATTTCCCAGTGGATTTCTATTGCTTGGTGGTTGTACAAATCTATACTTAAGAATAGTTTTTTTTGTATGACGACTCCAGTTAATATTAGAAACATTTAACTCTCTTGCTTTAGACTTGCTTAGACTTCTATCATAAATTCGTAAATCATGCCCCTTTGCATACTCCACAGGATTTTTCTTTAGTCCCCTCAAGAAATCTTTTTGAATAATCGTTTTTGGAGCTGTCCAGTAGGGATTTAAAACCAGTGTCGAAATTTTACTATTTAAAATAGGAGTTGGTCGCTTTTTTTTGCCCACAATCACCCGTTGAGTCTCAATAATTTGGTCATTTTCAATCACATTTAGATGATATGAGGGGATATTTATATCAATATAGGAATCGTCAATATCTTTAGGAAGCCATCTATATCTATCCAAATTCAAAATAATTTTTTCAATTTTTTGGGAAACAGACACATTTAAAGATTTGATAGTTTGCGAACCTATAATCCCATCAATTTTTAGATTGTGTCGCTGTTGGAATCTCTTAACCGCAATCTCCAAAATTTTATCAAAATAACTACTATCAATATTTGTTATATCACTTGACAAATCTCCCGTAGCTATCAATCGATGCTTGACTTTGCTAATTTGATAGTTACTTTTCTTGACTCTTAATTTTTCCTTATAGACAATATCAGTTTTCCAACCCCCTAGAGCTTTGATATTTCGGTACTCCTGCAGAGCCTCCTTGAGCCTATCGTAATCACTATATGGTGGAGCTAAATCTTCAATAGCGGTAAAAATATCTCCATCTTGATACTGCTCAATCAGATAATAAAGCACATCCACATTTGCACTACTCTCTCTACGAATCCACTCAAATTTTTCCTTTTCATCGATGACAATATTTTTGAATTTATACCAATTGCTAAAACCAAATAGCATATTTTGAGCTAAAGTGATATAAGCATCACTCAAAAGCAAATCCAGCCGATTAATCGCATAACTTAACTCTTTTGGCTGAAATTCATTATTTATAATCTTGTTTATAAAACCAAAAATTTTTTCATTATGGTAATTTGAGGGAACTAACCCGTGAAAATATGAGTTCTCAATCGCCCTATAAAGCTCCAAAGTTTTTTTTGAAAATGTTAAATCATCATTAAACCATAAAAGTTTCTGATTTTTATTATCATTACAAATATTTGTATAAAGCCTCTTGACCTCCTCTTTGGTATATAAATTATGAAACATCTTATCCGAAAACTTCTCTATATTATCACAAACAAACATCTTCTGAAAATCTTTATTTATCACAATTTTATGCGTAAGTACCTTAAATGCAAAATCATCATTAGATACATTAGCCATCAACACATTCATCCCAATTAAGAATAAAATTATCTTTCTCACCTTAAACCCCCATAGTTTTAAGCAATAGTAGCAAAATAACCATTAAATAAAATTAAAAAAAAAATACTATTTATTTTATGCTAATATTAGGTTACTTTAAGTTATAATATTTTAAGGAGGGTTTTATGAAAAAAAAGATTATTTTTATAAATATAGTAATTTTGATACTTGTGGGGTGTGCTTCTAAAAAGCTAATTTTTGACGAAAATAATAAAGGTGAGATTTTACAAATTTCAAAAACTACGGAAACTAAAAAACCTATACAGCTTAAACAAACTAAACAAAAACTTAAAGGAATCTACAAAGAGGATAAAGAGGTAAAAAAATTTATTAAATCTATGGTTAAAAATCATAATTTTAAATACAATGACTTAATTCATATCTTTTCGTTGGTGGAGTTTCAACAAAAAGCTTTGGATAAAATTTTAGGTAAAAAAAGGGTCAAAAAACCCCTCACCGCTAAAATTAAAAAACCAAAAAAGAAGAGAATTAGATATGGAAGCTGGGATAGATATAGAAAAATTTTTATCTCCCAAAAACGAGTAGGAATGGGTGTGGATTATTGGCTTAAGCATAAAGATTATCTCGATAAAGCTTACGAAGTTTATGGTGTACCTCCTGAATATATTTTGGGAATTTTAGGAGTTGAGACAATTTTTGGTAACTATCTAGGAGATTATCCCGTTTTTGATACTCTTTCCACACTTACTTTTTCACCAAATCGTCGAAGTAAATTTTTCAGAAATGAGTTAGAAAAATTTTTAATTATGGTAAAAGATGAAAAACTTGATATTGATAAAATTGTAGGGTCGTATGCAGGGGCAATAGGTCTAGGGCAGTTTATGCCAAGCAATTATAAAATTTTTGCCGTAGATTTTAATGAAGATGGTGTGGTGGATTTGTGGAATCCTGAAGATGCAATTGGAAGTGTAGCTAATTATTTCAAAAAGCATAACTGGAAAAAAGATAAGATGGTAACTGTTCGTGCGAAATACAAAGGTACAAGATTTAGAAAACTAAAAACAGGTTACAAAAAAACTTATTCGCAAAAATGGCTTAAAAGACGACACAAAATTACTCCTCGTGAAAAATTAAAAGATAGCAAAAGAGTACGGCTTATAAAATTAAGCAAAGGAAATTTTGATGAGCTGTGGATGAGTAGCCGAAATTTTTATGTAATTACTCGTTATAATCATAGTGCTTATTATGCGATGGTGGTTCATCAACTGGGTCAAGAGATTAAAGATGAATATCTAAGACAAAAAAAATAGCTTCAACTTCCCCTAAATTGGGGACGAGGAGATTTACTTACCACAAAGAGTTTTTGCCATTTTGACAATCTCTTTTTCATCTATATCCCTTATGGAAAAATCATTTTTATCCAATTTCTGAGGATTGACAATTGAATCTGATTTTATCGCTTTATTGATTTCTGTTATGTAGATTCTATTAACAGGAGTTGGACCAAAAATTGTGATGGAGGGGATGTTTAAACCCCAAGCTATATGGGTAGGTCCAGTGTCATTTCCTATAACTAAATCAACTTTAGAGATAAGTGCTTTTAACGAATTTATATCAAGTTGCGGCATCGCTTTTGCATAGATTGAATTTTTTTCTATCCACTTAGCTTTATCTTTCTCCTCTCTATTCCCCCAAATTATCAATACATTTTCTCGCAGGATATTTGAAATTCTTGCAAATTTTTCTTTTGGATAATTCCGTGATTCCCAAGTAGAGCCTATTACAAAAACAATATTTTTACGATTTTGGTGCAAATGTGAAAAAGTTGATTCGGGAATAGAATTTAAATTAAAAAATAAAAATGGTTTTTTCTCTATAATTTGACTCTTCAAAATCCTAAAACCAAACGGAAAAGACAACATCTTAGCATTTCTATCAATCGTATTCGCTTCATAAGGGATATTCACAAACTTATGATAAAACTTACAAGCAAATTTCTCCCGAATAGAATTTTCATCAAATCCCCAAATATTTTTCGATGACAAAACCTTACTAACAATCGCCGATTTGACCAATCCTTGAGCATCAATCACAATATCATAGCCATTTTTCGCATAACTTTTTATCTTTTTCATCTGAACAAAAAATTCCAATTTATTATCTTTAATAGATTTTATATTCAGCTTTAAAACATTTGAAATATCTGGATTATCCTCCAATATCGGAGCAAAAACCTCCTCAACAATCCAATCTACCTGAGAATTAGGGAAATATCTTCTAATAAACTCCAATGCCACCATCGCATGAATAATATCCCCCATCGCAGAGAGTTTTACAATCGCTATTTTCAAAAAAAATCCTTTAAATAATTATAACCAATTCTTCTTTAATTTAGACTAATGCCCCTCAAAGAGATTATGTGTCAAATTTTTAAAGTTTCATATAGTTTCAGTATGTTCTAGCAATTTATGAGGATTATTATTTGGCAACGCTATCTAATCAAATTCGGGGATTTCTCCCTTTGGTGTCAGTGTGTTTTTTTCCAAAAAAT
>JAOZPA010000138.1 GCA_029932985.1 Campylobacterales bacterium | reverse complement strand
AGAATTTACGAAATAGAAAAATATAGAAAAAATATTTCAAATAGATATAAAATTTCGCAAGAGATAAAAAAAAGAACATTAGATTATTTTAAGGGAGGATATAGTGAGATTAAATAAGATATTTTTAAAAAATATTTTTTCTTATTATGAAGAGGAAGTGATAGATTTTGATAATTTAACTCTCATAATCGCAAAAAATGGATTAGGAAAAACTTCAATACTAAATGCTATAAAACTTTGTTTGGGATATAGTAAAATAGAGATAGATTCAATTTTTAATAATAATTCAAAGTATAATATTTCTAGTATAGCTATCCATTTTGATGATTTTTTGATAGAAAAAACTTGGATTTTAGATACACGGAGCGAGGATTTAAAAATCACTTTTAATGATGGAGATTTTATAACAGATTTAGAAGCTAATGAGTTTATTAAAGAAAGATTTCCAAATTTTATAGTGGATTTGATATTTTATGATGGTGAAATTGATAGTAATATTTTATTGCTTTCACAGATAAAATTTAAAAATCTCTTTGAATTTATTTTTGATTTGGACTTGCTTCAAAATATGTACAAAGATAGTCTAAAAGCTTCAAAAGAGTTAATTCTAGAAGATGGAATAAAAGAGAACTCAATAGAGTATAATTTAATTAAAAATAAAATAGATAATAATACTTTTGAAGTGGAAAAACTTAAAGATAAAAAAGAATCTATAGAGATTACTATTAAAATAGATGAAAAAGAGGTAGTTAATCTTGATAGACAAATTCGGAAAGAAAATAAAAAGCTAGATAAATATAAGCAAAAGTTAGAAAATTATAATATTGTATTAGATGAAAAAATAATCCTTTTTAGGAAAGGTATTATTTTTGAAATGCCACTTTTATTAAATAAAAAGCTTAGAGTTGCTATTTTCCAAAAAAATAAACCAGTTATTGAAATTAAAAATCAAAATGAATTTAATAAAAGATTTGAAAAATTTTCTCAATTTTTAAATATTGATAATTTAAATATAAAAAAAACTTTTAATGATATGTTTTTAAATAATTCTTGTGATATAGAGTTGTCATTTTCAGAAAATTCATTTAAAAAGCTCTTAATAGAGATTAAAGATTTACAAAATAATATTGATGGTTTAAAAATATCTATCGAGAAAATAGAAAAAAATGAGTTATTAAATCAACAATTTCAAATAATTTATCAAAAATATACTAATAAAAATAGGCAATTAGAAAAATTAAAAGATAATTTAAATGAGATAAATAATGAAATTTCAGAATTGGTAGAAAATAGTAAGATTTTAGAAAAAGATTTAACAAAATTATATAAAAACCAAAAAAACAGTTTTGCAATATTGAAAAGTTATGAAGAGTTAATAAAAATAGCTAATATTTCAAAAGAGATTTACCAAAAAGAGTTAAATTTAAAATTGATAAATTTTAATAAATTGCTTGATATTGCTACTAGAAAATTTAGAGATATATACTCACACATAAAAACAATACAAATTAGCAGTAATCTGAAATTTGAAGTTTTAGACTATAACAATAAACAATTAGCTAAAACTCTTTTATCTGCTGGACAAAAACAAGTTTTAAATTTTTTAATTATTAAAACTATTTTGGAGTTTAGAAAATTTAGTGATTTTTTAATTGTAGATACTCCATTTGGTAGATTATCTGAAGATAATAGAGAGTTAATTTTGAATGATTGCTATATGAAGTTTGACCAACTAACTCTACTTTTAACAGATAGTGAATTTCAATTTATAGATGATAAAAATATAGAAGCAATAAAATATAAGATAGATAAGACTAAATTAGGTTCAAGGATTGAAAAAATAAAATGAAAACAACTCAAGAGATAGAAGATTATATACCAAAAATAAATAGATTAATAGGGATAAAAAAAGATGATAAATGGGTTACTTTAAGATTTATAATAAATATTTCATTATCATTTAATAATGAAATTTCTTTTAATAAAAATATTGAGTTTGATGGTAAAAATTATAAATTAGAACAAATCACAGGATTTGGCAAAGAGTATGAAGATTATACAGACTTATACTCTAGTATGATAGAAATTTTTGATAACCAAGCAATAAAAAATAAAAAAGACTTAAATGAAAAACTTGAATATCATCTTCTTAGAGGATATGAAATTTTAAATAGTTCACTAAAATCAAAGAGCAATCTCTATGAATTTTTATTACAAGAGTTTTATTAGTGTTAATTAGCAATAGAGATATTATTTATTTCAAGATTTATCGGTAGTCCTTAAAAGATAGTGTTGTTAATAGGAGGATATGGGATCTTTGTCCCTTTAAAATTCCGTAGGGTGCGATTTTTTCGCACCAATTTTGGTTTAATTTACCAAACAACATCTTTTATTTTTGATAAAAAAACCAATTTGTTATTTGATATTAATTTGATGCGATTAAATCGCACCCTACAATTTCCGTTGGGGGACTTGAACCCCAAACCTGCTCAGCACAATAATAATTATTATCATAGATAGCTGTTATATTACCCCTATTTTTGTAGAAATAAAACCCACCCCTATATTTATAGGGCTGTAAAATCACTTAAATTTAAAAATTCTAATCATAGTTTCAAGTTCAATTAAAACTTCAAAGAGTATAATGGTGAAAAATTAGAGAAAAGGATGAAAATGAGCCAATTTTTAAAATTTGTGCTATTTGGATTAGTAATTTTTGCGGTATATAAATATGCCACGGGGGAAAAGGGTACAGAGTTAAAATATGAGATTTTGATAGATGAGGGGGTCACTTTGACAAATAGGGCAAGATTAAAAGTAAGAAACTATTATAAGATGAGTAAAAGTTTGCCTGAGTCTGCTAGTGATGTGGGGGCTGGTCGAGCTGAGTCATATACGGGTGAATCGTTGATTAGAATGGATATTAAAGATGGTGGGATTGTGGTTTTGACTTATGATGCGAAATCTGGAGTTGAGGGTGGTGAGATAACTTATAGCCCGAATATTCAAGATGAATATTTTGTTGGTTGGAACTGTGAAACTTATGATTATCCTGAAATATCTAAAATTTTGCCAAATTGCAAGTATAAAGAGTATAAATAACCTTTTTTAACCAATATTTAACCTTATTCTCATTAGAATATGTTTTAAATTTATTAGGGATTAAATATGAAGAAGAAGGCTGGAAAAATTTTTTTTACACTGGTTGTGATTTTTGTGGGTTTGGGTTTTTACTCTTTGAGTCAAGTTGGAAAAGTGGAGGAGATACATAGATTAAAAATCTTAACTAGATATGCTCCTACAACTCTTTATCAGGTTGACGGTGGATATTCAGGTTTTGAGTATGATTTGGCAAAGGATTTTGTGGATTACACAGGGATAGATGCGGAATTTATTATTAAAGATTCTATTGATGAGATTTTGGAAGCTATGCGAGAGAGTGAGGGAGGGATTGCTGCGGCTGGGCTTACTAAGACAGAAGCACGGGTTTTGGAGTTTGATTTTTCACCCTCATATTACACCGTTCAAGAGGAGATAGTTTGTAATAAAAGCAAAAAATATCCAAAAAATCTACAGAATTTTAAAACAGAGTTGGTTGTCATAAAAGGCAGTAGTTATGAAGAGAAATTGAAAAACTTGAAAACTACTTATCCAAATTTGAGGTATAAAACATATTCTGGAATCTCCACGGAGGAGCTTTTGAGATTGGTTTATATTCAGGATATTGAGTGTACGGTGGCGGATTCTAATATTGTGGCAATTAATCGGCAATATTATCCAAGCTTAAAGGTGGCTTTTTCACTTCCTGGGTCTGGTGAGCTGGGGTGGATTTTGGATCACGACAATATCGAACTGCAACAAAAAGTTGAAGATTGGTTTATCAATGTTGAAAGCACGGG
Source organism: Campylobacterales bacterium (assembly GCA_029932985.1). Taxonomy (GTDB): domain Bacteria; phylum Campylobacterota; class Campylobacteria; order Campylobacterales; family JAOZPA01; genus JAOZPA01. The sequence goes on along the minus strand of JAOZPA010000138.1, from coordinate 1,970 downwards.
GCGACTTCAAGCAATTGCAAATAAATATTACTCTTTTAGAAAAAAATTTGCAGGAGTTAATATTGAAAGATTTCAAAAAGATATTGAAAAAAGATTATCTGTCTATATTGAAGATTTTCAAAAAGCGGGTAGAAAACATCAAATTCCGTGGGAACTTTTGGCATCCATTGCATATCAAGAGTCACATTGGAAAAAAAATGCTCAAAGCTCTAGTGGAGTTGAGGGGATTATGATGTTAAGTAGTGGAATGGCTAAAAAATTGGGTGTCAAAAATAGATTAAATCCTACTCAAAGTATTATGGGAGTTGCCAAACATCTATCGGAGATTATGAAAAAATTGCCAAAAAGCATAGAGAAAACGGATAAGATATATTTTACACTTTCAGCCTACAATATCGGTTTTTCTCATCTTGAAGATTCGATAGAATTAGCTAAAAAACTAAAGAAAAATCCAAATCTTTGGCTAAGTATCAGAGAAACTTTGCCTCTTCTTTCACAAAAGAAATATTACAAAGATTTGAAATATGGATATGCCAGAGGTGATGGGGCGGTGAATTTTACCAAAAATATCTCTAGCTACTACGATGTCTTAAAAAAAGATATTGGCGAATAGGTCTTAGTGTTGGGCCAAGCCCCCCTGTCAAAATTACAAAAGGAGAAATATGTTTGAAATTATAAATAATGCAATGATTTGGTGGTATTGGATAATTATTGGTATCATCTTAATCACGGCGGAAATTTTTATACCTATTTTTGTGGTGATTTGGTTTGGGGTTTCTGCAGTTATCATTGGACTTATTGATTATTTTGTGCCTATATCATTTCAAGTTGAGCTAACTTTATGGATAGTTTTGTCTATCACTTTTACCGTTTTATGGTTTAAGCTTTTCAAAGAAAAAACTCTCACTCATAGCGGACAATCTGACAATAATTATGATGTTCAAGGAGTTGTCACTCAAGATATAGATACAGGAATTCGTGGAGAGGTCAAATTTGATTCACCTATTTTAGGAGATTCAAAATGGGTTGCAATTTCAGATGAAAAACTTTTGTTAGGGGCGAGAGTTGAAATTGTAGATATAAAAGGACAATTAATTAAAGTAAAGGGGATATGATGGAGATTTTATCGGTATTGCTATTTTTGGCAGTTGCAGTTGTGGTGTTTTTGTTTTCGGGAGTTCGTGTTGTGCCTCAGGGCGAAGAGTGGGTTATTGAGAGGCTTGGAAAATTTAATAAAGGTTTAAAACCGGGGTTAAATTTTATAATCCCAGTTTTGGATATGGTCAGAGCAAAGGTCAGCACCCGTGATATTATTTTGGATATTCCTCAGCAAGAGGTCATCACCCAAGATAATGCTGTAATTTTGACAAATGCGGTAGCTTTTATGAGAATCACACAGCCCCAAGATGCGATTTATGGAGTGGAAGATTATGAGTTTGCAATTCAAAATCTGATTATGACAACTCTTCGGTCGATTATTGGTGAGATGAGACTAGACGAAGCTTTGTCAAATCGTGAAACCATTAAATCACGGCTAAAAAATAATATTATAGATGATATTATGGATTGGGGAGTGACTGTAAAATCGGTGGAGATTCAAGACATTACACCTTCGCAATCGATGCAGAAAGCGATGGAGCAACAAGCTGGTGCGGAGCGAGAGAGACGGGCTATTGAGACCCTAGCCGAGGGAAATAAAAATGCGATGATTTTAGAAGCTACTGGAAAACTGGAGGCTGCCAAAAAAGAGGCGGAAGCTCAAGTGGCATTGGCTAAAGCATCTGCCCAAGCGATAAATTATATCAAAGAGGGGATGAACGGCAAAGAGTTTCCTGCGATGTTTTTACTGGGTGATAGATATATTAATTCATTGGAAAAAATGGCAGATTCACAAAATACCAAATTTTTCATCTATCCTGCTGATATTCAAAATGCAATTAAGGGGCTAGTTGGCGGTTTTGCTAGATAAT
>JAOZPA010000137.1 GCA_029932985.1 Campylobacterales bacterium | reverse complement strand
ATAGCGGTGCGGGGTAATTAAGCCAAATATTTAAAATGTAGAGGAGGGAATTATGACGAATGAAGAGTTATTGATAAAGATTGAGAAGTTAGAAAAAGAAAATGAAAAATTAAGAGGGATTGAAACTAAAACTCCTGAAATTAAAACTTATAGTTTTAGTCAGATTACAGAGGATGAATTAAATAGTGCGGTGGATATTAAGGAAAATTTTCAAGATGACATTATTTTTGATGAGTGGTTGAAAAATAATATTATTGTGAGTGAGGAGACGGAAAATTTTCTAAGTAAATTATTGAAAAAAAATGCTAAATTTATTTTTTCCTATAATGAGGATGATTTGAAGATTCATTTTCTTGCTCCAATTTTGAATAAAGTTGATTTTTTCTCACTAAAAGATGAAGTTCGAGCTTTTTATGAAAATGTTATGACTTATAAAACTGATAAATTTATTTTTAATGGCAAAGTGGATTTTATGTTTGCAAAAGGTCTCAAGAGAAGTGAAAAACCATATTTTTTTATTCAAGAGTTCAAGAAAGGCAAAAAGCCAACCGACCCCGAACCGCAACTTTTGGCTGAAATGATTTCGGCAGTGGAACTCAATAAAACTACAACTATCAGAGGAGCTTTTATTACTGGTGAAAATTGGAGATTTGTAATTTTAGAAAAATTGGGAGTTAACAAATATCAATATTTTTTATCAGAAACTTTTAATAGTACAAAAATTGACGACTTAAAGAGAATTTATAAAAATTTGCAATTTGTAAAAGATGAAGTTTTTGAAATGATTAAAAATGAAAAAAAATAGTAATTTCAAAAAATACCTATGTCCTAAATGAGTTTAGGGCATAAGTGATATTCATCTATATAAACCTTAAAAGTGATGCAATTCATTCAGGCTTTTTTCTACTTATTTAAAATCTCCTCACACTTCAATATCTCATTATTTAATTGATTTATTACCAACACAAAAAGCCCATTTTACCTCTTTTCTTCATTAAATTATTTGTCAAATATTATATCAAAAATTTTAATAACCTAAAATCTTTTTTCTAATTTTTGGATCAGTTAAATTTTCTCCCCTAAGCATTTTGATTCTCATAGTTTCAAAATCGATAAGATTTTCTCCATTTTTTTCATAAGCTCCAAAGCCGTAATTCATAGGAGTTTTATCATTTATCGAATAATAGGCATTTTTTACATCCAGATATTTTTTGCTATCAAGAGAATAAACCAAAAGATTTATATCTTTATGCTCTAGCTTTTTTTCCTTGAGCCACAAAATTAAACATCCAATATCATCAAAAAAGATAGTTTCACCATCTATAATGGCCTTTGCACTATCTTTTTTTGAAACTAGTGGCATATTGCATTGAGGACAAATCTGCTCCTCTATGCTTTTATTTTTTTCACCCCCACACCCAGAAATAAAAAATAGTAAAAATATACTAATTAAAATTTTTTTCATCTAAAATCTCCTCTAAAAATTTATAATTATTATAACAAAAAGAAAATAAAATTCTACCTAATGATTAGAAATTAAAAAGGCTTTAAAATAATAATTCCTATCCATAGGAGAACTCTTTGGTTGGAAATTTTTTATTTTGAACATCTTGAACATATTCCTTGGTAGCTTCTTTGATTAATTTTGCTCCATCTAAATATTTTTTGACAAATTTTGGTTTAAACTCCTCAAAAAATCCAAACATATCACTCCACACCAAAACTTGACCATCCACATCCACTCCAGCCCCTATGCCGATTGTGGGGATTTCGAGGACTTGAGTAATCTCTTTTGCCACATCATCTTTGACCCCCTCTATCACGATGGCAAATGCTCCAGCTTTTTGAATTGCTAAGGCATCTTTGATTAACTCTTTTTTGCTTAGTTCATTTTTTCCTTTGATGATATATCCCCCCTCACTTCGGGCAAATTGGGGCATTAAGCCGATGTGTCCTAAAACTGCTATTGAGTTTTTGGTGAGGGCTTTTACAATTTTGGCACGGTTTTTCCCTCCCTCTATCTTGACAGCATTTGCATCTGTTTCCTGATAAACTCGTGAAGCATTTTGAATCGCTTGTTTTTTATTTGTGTAACTTCCAAAGGGCATATCACATACCACAAAACTTTTTTTAGCTCCACGGCAAACTGCTTTTGTGTGGTAAATCATCGTATCTAAATTTACAGATAGTGTGTCATTTTCACAGCCAAAGCTCATATTTAAACTGTCGCCAACTAAAATCATATCTACATAATCATCAAAAAGTTTAGCAAAAAGTCCATCATAGGCGGTTATCATCGTGATGGGAGTTTTGTTTTTTTGATTTTTGAGAGTGTTTATTGTTATTTTTTTCATTATTTTACCTAAATTTATTTTAATGCTATTGTAGTAAAAAAAAATTAAGAACTGTTAAAATAGATGATATTTTTTAAATTTTTTTGGTTGATATTATATCTATTTACGATTTCTTGCCCTACTTGAGATTCTATTTTTTATAGCTATGAATTTATCAAAATTTATCAAAAACACATCTACCAAAATAGGGTCAAAGATTTTTCCCGATTGGTTTTGGATAAGTTTATAAACATCTCTATCACTAAAGATAATTTTTTCACGATAGCCCCGTGGGGAGGTAAGGGCATTAAAATATACAACGATAGAAACAATTCGGGCATAAAACGAAATATCATCACCCTCTAATCCACGAGGATAACCTTTTCCATCCCACCTCTCACAATACTCCTCAATTATCGGTTTTGCTATATTTAAGAGGTCGGTATTTTCCAAACCATAGAGAAATTTTGCTCCGTGTTCAATATGTTTTTGCATAAGCTCCCTATCTTTTGTGGTATATTGTCCATCTTTATTTTTTATATTATTTGGCAACGAAAGAAATCCTATATTGTGAAAAGCTGCAGAATAATAGACATTTTTGAGCATTTGAGGGGAGCAATGACAGCAAAGCATTGAGAATTTTTTGGTATATGTGGCTACTTTTTCAGCTCTCAAGCTATCAGAATAAGACATCTGTTTTTCCGATTGCATCGCAAGTTTGAGAAGAAATTTCCGTTGAGTATCCTCTATCTTATCAATCTTGCTTTGTAACTCTTTTGCTTTGTGTATAATTTGATATTTAAGCTCAGTTGAATATTTTTTGACCTTGACTTGATTAAAAATTTTTAGTTTTAGCTCCAAAATGTCATAGGGTTTTAGGATAAAATCACTCGCTCCATATTGCAAAGCTTTTATCTTTTCCTCTTTATCTGCAGTCAAAACGATAATAGGGGTCAATAAAAAACGACGACTTCTCTTAATTGTACGAAGCACAGTGATTCCATTTTTCTTAGGAAGGTGAATATCAAGCAAAATCAAATCAAAATTATTTGTCAAAATTTTTTCTATGGCATCCTCGCCATTATCTGACTCAACTATATTAAAATTCACACCAGAATCATCATATTCAAACATAGTAGTTAAGACTTTTCTGCTAAAAACATCATCTTCGACAATTAAAATCTTTATAATATTTCTTATCTTGTACACAAAAGCCCCCTATTCATAGAAATCAAGAGTTATTATAACAAGATAATGCTAAAAACAGATAAAATTTAAAAAAATTTACTTAAACACTTTTTTGTCTAAATTAGATATTCTATCAGTTAACTCTTTATAATTTCGACCAGCCATCTCTCTAGTGGTGGCATAATAAAGTAAAGCATATTTGATATATTTCAAAAATTTTTTAGTCTTTATCTTTTGACCATAACCATACAACAAAGCATTTAGCAAACGGTAATCGCACGTACCCCCATTGAAACACCACGAAGAGGTAACCACTGCCAAATCAAATAAAAAATCTCCCTCACAAGCATCTATAAAATCATAAATACCCAATTTACTACTATCCATTTTTGCATTATCCAAAAACAAATCTCCATGAATTATACCATTATTTTTCAATGTCAAATCTGAATATTTAAGATAATGTAACAAAATTGGATTTTTTGTGGCAATAATCATATCTTTTAGATTTTTATTTTGATAAAGTTTTTTATTTGAAGTTTTTTTTAATTTTGTTTTTTTATGAAGTTTTTTTAGAAATAATCCCACAAGTAGCATATCTTTTGGTTTTACTTTTTTTAAACTTTTGCCCTTTATTTGAGTATAAATTATAGATTTCTTGCCATCAATCAAAAATATCTCAACGATTTGGGGGACATTTAACTCTTTCAGTGTATGAAGTAATTTTTTTTCATTTTTTATTTTTTGGTTATCTATATTTTCAAAAATCTTCAAAACATACTTTTTTCCTAAAAGATAGACCGTATCACTCACTCCATCAACTGTTTTAATTAAATTAAATTTTTGGTATTTTTTTGGTAACTGCTTTTGATTTATCTCTATTTTTATGCCCATAATCATCCTTTATTATTTCTAATAGGGTATTATTGAGATAAAAAAACAGAATTAAATATAAGATTTTTTTGGATTTAGGATAGTTGATATTGTAGAAAAAAGGTAGTAATATTATGCTACCTTATTATAAAAGTGTAAGCTCACTATCTCCACTCTTTATTAAAAAATAATGAACGGCTAGTGAGATGTCAAAAATTATCTTTTTCTAAGCTCTCTAATTTTTGCAGCTTTTCCTCTAAGACCTCTTAGATAGAATAGTTTAGACCGTCTAACTCTTCCTCTTCGTAGAACCGTAATGTTATCAATACTGTCACTAAAAATTGGAAAAATTCTCTCAACACCAACTGAATTAGCACCGATTTTTCTAACTATAAAGCTCTCGCCTGTTCCCTCACCTCGTCTTGAGATACAAACACCCTCAAAATTTTGGATTCTCTCTTTTTCACCCTCTTTAATCTTTGCAGCTACCCTTAAAGTATCACCTGCTCTAAAATCTGGGATATTTTTTGTCTCTGTTTGTTTTGCTTCAAAAGCATCGATATATCTATTTCTCATGTGTTATTCCTTTGCATTATTTGCCATTTTTTATATAAATCTGGTCTATGAAATCTTGTTTTTTTGATGGACATATTTTTTTTTAAAAGTGCGATTTTACCATGATTTCCCTTTAGAAACTCTTTAGGTATCTCTAAATCTCCTAAAATATTGGGTTTTGTGTAAGATGGGGCTTCCAAAAGCAGTTCCTCAAAACTCTCCTCGTCCAAAGATTGACTATTTCCAAGCACACCTGTGATATTTCGACTAATCGCATCACTCATAATCAAACTCGCCAACTCTCCACCTGTGAGAATAAAATCCCCCACACTAAGCAACTCATCTGCAAAAAGCTCAATAATTCTCTCATCAATCCCCTCATAGCGTCCACAAACGAAAATGATGTTTTTTTTGGCAGAAAGTCTTTTAGCATCGGGCTGATTAAATTTTTTACCAACTGGGGTAGGGAAAATTATATGAGAATCTTCATACTTTTTTTTGATAAAAGTTAATGTGTCAAAAAGAGGTTGTGGGGAGAGTAAAAGCCCAGCTCCACCTCCAGCTTTGTAGTTATCCACTTTTTTGTGTTTGTTAGTTGAAAAATCTCGTGGATTATAAAACTCTATCTCCAGTAAATTTTTATCAATTGCCCTTTTTAAAATTGAATCACCAAAATAGGGTTCTATCAAATTTGGAAAAAGTGTTACAAAAATAAATCTTACCATATTTTCAAAACCTTTTTTAGATTATTTTTTTGCCCTTTCTGAAAAATTTTAAACTCCTCAAAATCACCATAAACCACCGCATAATTAAAATTTTCTTTCACCATTTTTTTTAACTCTTTAAAATCTTTAGGTTTAAATAGTTTCACTTTTGCCCATTTTGCCGTTTGTTTCAAAAAATGTACATCCTCATCTAGAAAGTCTCGGTTTTTTTCAAAAATTAAAACTTTAGAACTATCCCCAAAACCCACCTCTACCAGA
>JAOZPA010000136.1 GCA_029932985.1 Campylobacterales bacterium | reverse complement strand
CATCTTCTGCTTCTTTAGTTGCTACCAAAACTGCAATCTCAGCAAGTGCTGCATCAACACTAGTAACATCTATAGTAATCTTTAATAAAATAGCTGCAGCATCTTCTGGATTTTCTAAACCACCATCTGAAAAAGCTATCGCAACTTTAACTTTATTTTCTATTAAGATAGCATCATCACCTGTTGCTCCATCTTTCATAGCTTTTATCATAACTGATTTTTTCATAGTTCCAGCTGCAAGTTCTTTTACCCAGTATGCGATACCATCTGCATCACCCTCTCTACCAAAAATATTTACATATATTTTTTGAACTAATTCTTCATTTGTTAGAGTTGCTGGGTAAAGTATTTGTGTCTCTGGTTGGTCAAAAAAACTCATTGCAATTTGATCTAGTGTTAATCCTGAAGCCATCCAGTAATCTAAACCTGCTTTATCAGCTGCTCTACCTAATGTAGTTACATATATACCCTGTAATAGTGTAATATCCATGTCTCACTCCTTAATTTGCTCTATCTAGGTGTCTTGATTTGAATTAAACGTTGTTGTTTAAATTTAACATTTAATTATATTAAAACAAGATTTTTTTTACCCTAAACGAGATTTGAGAAATTATAGCATTATTTGCCTTAGAGAAAATTGAGGGGAGAAGATTATAGTGTGGTAGAATTTTAATGGTGAGCTGTTTTGGCACTTTTAAATTTTATCAATTTCCTTTATTTCCCATTATATCTTTTATCTTTATCATAATCTTTAATGAGTTTGTAGATAGAATGAAGTGTGGCAACAGTCATTGTAGAACTCCCAAATCTACCCTCCATAATAATGGATGGAACATTGAAATATTGGCTAAAATTTTTACCATAATCTTTGGATTCGGTTACATTTACAAAACCTACAGGAAAAAGCAAAAAAGCTACATTTTTCAAATCCACCCCCTCATCAAGTAGAGTATTTATAGCGGCATAGATAAATGTCGGGGCATTTCCACAAGCCAAAATCAGAGGTTCATCTTTGTGTTTTTTAATCGCTTCAACCACCGCTGCATAACTTCGAGTAGTTTTATTCTCCTCCGCCATTTTATAAATAAAAGGTTCATTTATGTAGCAAATCACCTCATTTTCATATTTCTTGAGGTAAAAATCACTTAAACCAACCTTTATCATATTTACATCTACTATTATTTTTGCACTTTTTTGTAGTAATTTTTGGATTTTTTCTATTGAATTTGGGCTAAAATAGATATTTTCCAAAACTTCATTAAAGCAACTTGTGGTGTGGATTAATCGGCTAATAACTTCAATCTCATCTTCGCTAAAATCATCGGCTTTGGGGTATTTTGCCAACTCCTCTTTTATCATCTCAAACGATTTTACAGATATATCTGCACCAATATTGATAGGGGGTTTTTGCTGAATAAAGCTCATTTTAATCCTTTTTAAAAAAATCTATAAACAGCGTCATATATTTTTCTACAATTTTTTTCTTACCTTTTATAATCTTTTCACCCTTAAAATTCAGATTTTCAAAAGTGTAAATATCACCCTGCTCTTTTATAATTTGGGTGTCAAATCCCCTCACAGGTCGCATATAGATGGTAGTATTCTTCAGTTTTCTATCGATAAGTGGAACAATAGAGAGTGAACTATCACCCACACAAAGAGGTTTTTTGATTTTTGCACTCGCTTCACTAAAAGAGGTAACACCAGCCAAAACTTCACAATTTTCATAGATTTGGGGATTTTGAACTTTGATAATATCCAATAGATAATAAACGGTGCTATAGACCCCCGCATCGCCGAGAGTCACAAATGAAACTTTATCATAATTTTCCGTTGCATTCACTAAAATCTCAACCTGCCGTTGCCAATCCGAAACCTTAAACTTCATAGGGGTATAGACAGGAATAATTTTTATTTGAAAACCAAAATCATTAAAAAGAGTTTGTACAATCTTATGAGTTATCGACTTTTTAAAGTTATCATTTTTATCTTTGGTGGGGATACAAATCACATCAGAATTCTGCAAAGTTTTGAGAGCTTTGAGAGTAACCAACTCGGCATCTCCAGCCCCGAGCGAAACCATATATAGCTTTTTATCCAAGTTTAATTATCTCCTCTCTGATGTTTTTGATAATTATATTGGTTGTCAAATTTAGCTCGATGAGATTAAATCTCTCACTTGAGCCGAGTGGAGGTGTGATGGAGCAGTTAAAATATTTAGAGAGTTCATCATTTATCTCGAACATATCTTTTTGATAATGATTTCCACTAATCAAAAGTAATGGCACAATTTGCAAGTCCCTCACACCATGATTTTTCATCTTCTGAATCAATCGCTCTTTAATCGCAAAATAGGGGAAAGCACCCTCCAAACTGCAACTAAAATTATTTTTATCAATCATCTCAAGGAGATTTGCACTGTAAGTAATGGATTGCATACCGCCTAGTTCAAGGGCAGGAGTCCCGTGAATGATGTAGAGATTTGACATACCACTTTTGCTCACGGACTGATTTAACACCCGAAAAAAGAGAGTTGTATCTTTGGTCTTGGTCAAAATAGCATCGGTATATCGAAAATTTGCAGGTGAAAAACTATCAAAGCCCGAAACGATTTTTTTCAACATCTCATGCTCATCGGTTGGGAAAAGATTTATCGAGCTAACAATTACATTTCGATAACCCAGCCTATCAATATCTGCCAAAGTTTGCGGTAAATTTTTATACTTCAATCCCTCTTTTTTCAAAACTTTTAAAACCATTCGAGAACTAAATGAGAGAAAAACATCAACTCCCTCAAACTCTGACTCTATCAATTTTTGCAAATCCAAATATCTCTTTTGCTCAACCACCGAACCAAAACAAGACAAAACTATCGCCTTATCTTTTTTATAATGTCTATATCTTTTCATATTTTTTCTTTTTAGTTAAATTTATTATGTTAATTGAAGTAGTTTTTTAAACATATTTTCTTCTTTTAATATCTTATATTCAAGATAACCATATAAAGATTTTTCAAATGTTTCTTTTGCATCTTTTTGTTTTATCTCTAAATAAAATTGTAGTAATGTTACAAAATCATGACCATGAATAATTTGTCTAATATCTGTATTATGGGATAGATTATTTTTTTGCTCTTGAATAAAAGCTTTGAATTCTTGAATAAGTTTAGTTTGATTATTAAGATATTTTACCAAATATTTATCTCTGTCAAATTTGATTTCTTGAGAGTTTAAAGATAAATTTTTATTAAAATCTGTATAGGAGCGTTCCTTATCTTTGTTCTCTTTAGTAAAACGAATTAAAAATAATTCTACCAAAATATTACCAATCATATCTAAAAAAATTTGATAATTTATAGGTTGTTTGGTTGGATAGCCTATAAGTATTTTTTCTAATATCTCTTCATTAAAGCAGTAGTTTTCCATAGCTGAATAATCAGTTGAAAGTAAGTGTAGTGGTTTCTCATAATTAGGTTTTTCTAAAAAATCAAAATCGCTATCTATTACTCCAATAATTCCTTTTTTAATAAAAAAAGAAAGAGTTATTACTCTGCTTCTATTATTCTCATCAAGATTTAAATTTAATTCTAAAATTTTTTCTTTTTCTATGTTGACTGTTTGAATTTCTAAAACAATAATATCTTTTATCTCTGATTTTTTTAAAAACCATTTTATCAAAGATTTATCTGTTAAACCCTCTACATATATAGTTTTATAATTAGTTCTCTTATATTTTATTATGATTTCATTTATAGTGCTTTTTTTCCCATCTTTTCTCATTTAAATACTTTTTTATTTTCCAAATCAGAAACATTTTCATCATATTGAGTTAATAGTTCTATCGAATGTGTAGCTAGAATAAATTGGATACTACTTCCTTCTGAAAATTCTAAAAGTGTGTCAATTAATTTTCTTTGCCATACAACATTTAATGATAATTCAGGTTCATCTATAATAAATATACTTGCAGATTCTCTTGCTGTAATGGTATTGCAAAAAAGTAGAAGCAACTGTTTTTCACCAGATGAAAGCATAGTAGGTTTTAAATTTTCAATATTTTCATAAGTCGAAACAATTTTTAATCCATCTTCAATATTAAATTCAAATTTTTTTCCATTATAAAAATTATTTAATGTTGTTATAAATAGGTCAATAATATTTTTTATTTTTTCAATATCATCTAATTTTTTATTTATACCATTTATAAATGGATTTAATGTATTTTCAATAAGTCCTATTTTTTCTTCTGGTGTTTTTTTGATTATATCAATTAATTTATTTAAATTAAAATTTGTTGTAAGCTTATATTCAATAAATTTCTTACTTTTGTTATCTAACTTAGATAACATATCTAAAACACTTTTCTTCTTAGAAATTTCATTTTTATTAAATATGCTGTCTGTTTTAGGATTCAAAAGATTTTCTACCAAATTTATGTATATAGAATTTATACTATCTTGTCCAATTGAATTTGCAACTAATGTTTGATGCTTAAACCAAGATTCCACTCTTTGTATTGCCATTTGTAAAAGAGTATCACTTAATCTAAAACTCTCTTCACCCATTTCTAGTCTTCTTAAAATTTCAAGTGGAAATTCTGAGATTTCAACTCTATCACTATTCTCATTAATTATCACACTAATATTACTTTTTACTTTTCTATCATCTGAAAGATAATGTATAGATAAATTAATATTACTTAATAAATTTAAAAAATTATCAATATCATCTCCTGCTCTAACAACATAGCTAGAATTTTCTCTAATGGTATTACAAAGTATATCAATAATATCTTTTTTATTTTCAATTAAAGATAAGTAATAATTTCCAATTAATTCATTTTTTCTATATGCTGTTACAATATAGCCATTTGATAAGCTAATTGATATTTTTTTAAACTTAGTATTAGCTAATTCACTTTTATATCCTTTTCTTTTTTCACAAGACAACAAATTAAAAATCATTTGTAAAATTATCGTTTTTCCCGCTCCATTCTCTCCATACAAAATTAAAAGTTTAGAAATATCCATTTCACTCATTGGTATTGAATAGGTATAAATACCAAATAAATCTTCAATATCAATCTGTACTATATTTAATTGATTAGTTCCCATTATTTCTCCCTATTTATAAAAAATAATTACTTTACTATTATAGACTAATTTTTACTATTTAAACTAATAACTTATGCTTAAAAAATAAAAATTATATATGGTGTAATAAAATCACACTATATATCTTTATTCTGCTTTGCAGTTTGCCAAATTTTCTACTCCAAAACCTTATCCGCAAAATGCTACCCACGAGACGATTAGCCCTTACCATACGATTGACATTTTTAACATTTGTGAATAACTTATATCTTTGTAGGCGATTCCTGCTGGAATTATTTTTTTGACTGCTACATTTAAAATCAGTAAACTTGCAATTAAAGTTGTAACATTTATGCCATATTGTGGCAAATCAAATGGTGTAAAAAATAATCTAGTGCTAATTTTGCACTAACTCCTAAAACTCCCACCGCTGTACCGTAGCTTAATAGCATCTTTGCTCCAACTACTACTCCTGTTTCTGTTTCTGCATGAATAATTTTTTCTTTATATTTAATAATTATAAGCTTCTAAAGATGCTTTTAATGCACCTTCTATTGTACCATCTACAAATTCCACTCCTGGAAAAAACATTTCATTAGGGTCATAGGTTTCTGAACTCCATTTAAAAATAGAAAATTTCCAATTATCAAATTTTTCTCTATATTCTAAACGACCTCTTTGCTCTTTTCTTCCACCAATATTTAAATCAAGATATAGAAATTTACCTCTAAATCTAATCTCAAAATAACATTCCTTTAAATTTAGATTATTTTGATTAAAATTCTCTACCTTTTTTACTACATCTTCTCTTATTTTGTCTGAAATTATTTTTTTTGCTATAATTTTACCTTTTTATTTATATTGTATTTTCTGTACACGAACGAA
>JAOZPA010000034.1:6130-20444 GCA_029932985.1 Campylobacterales bacterium | reverse complement strand
AAAATCTCCTCGGGAATCCCACCACCATTATCGCTGATGGTAATTATTCCATTTTGATTTATCTCTATGGTTATCACTCCTGCGGTTTTTTGGGTATCGATATTTTCCAAAATTGCATCTTTGGCATTGTTGATGATATTTAAAATCACTTGTTGAAATTCACTTCTAAAGCCATCAACGATTAAGCTATTTTGGTCAAATTCCACGGAGATATTGTGAGTTTCGAGCTGAACTTTAAAAATCGAAATGATTTGCAAAATCGGCTCTTTGACATCAAAAGTCTCTTTGTTTCTATTAACTTTGAAAAAATTTCTGAAATCATCAATAGTTTTTGACATAAATTCAATCAAATCCAGATTTTCATCTATAAAATTCTCTACATAATTTTCCGTAACTTCACCATCTTCAAAATCATCATCGAGAGTTTGGATATTTAAAGCCAAAACATTAATCGGTTGTCGCCATTGGTGGGCAATCGCCCCTATCATTTCACCCATCGCCGCCATTTTGGATTGTTGGAGTAGCAGATTATCTTTGTGGCGAATCTCCTCAACATTGTTTTTCACTTTTGATTCGAGATTTTCGTTGAGTTTACGAAGTTCAAAAGTTTTGTTTTCAATCTCAATCTCTAAATTATCGGCAAATGAACGAAGTTTTCGCTTGGAATCTAGCACCCGTTGCACCATAATTTTTAAAGACCGAGAGAGTTCGCCTATTTCATCTCTGGATTTTATATTGAAATCCACCTGTTCATCTGAATTTTTTGCAATTCTTTTGGCAATGGTGGTAATTTGGACGATTGGAGAAGTTATCATTCGGGTGATGATGGCACTAGTAAATGCAATCGCCACGGTGATTAGGAAGATATAGAAAAGTAGCTCATCCAAAAATTTGGTGGATTCTTTCTCAAAAAAACTACTAGAGGCGGTTTTGGCTATGATGATGAAATTTTTATCGTCAAGATAAACTTTTTTTGCCACGAAAGTTTTATCGGTTTGTTCGATAAATTGTGAAATATTTTGAGCGGTGGTGGTCAGAAATGAGCTAACTCGAAAATCATTTTGCAATAGTGAGTCAAGTTTATTTAGCTCCCAGCCAAAAGTTTTTTCATCCTCTTTGTGGTAGAGGTAAAATCCATCGCAATTTGTGACTAAACTCTCTTTTTGAATATCAAGCTTTAATTTTTCAAATTTAAAAACTTTGCTCACATCCACGGCAATTTCGATAAAACCAAAAACTTCATCTCTATCATAAATAACATAGGTGAGGGTCATCATGGGGGTCAGTGGAAAGATGATATTGGAGTTTATCCGTTTTAATTTTATCTTTGAGAGGTAAATCATCTTTGATGTATCTACAAAACTTTTATATTTGGAGGTTGGCAGATTATTTGCCAAAAAACTTCTCACTCGAACCTCATCAAACTCTCTTTGAACAGAAACCAACTCCTTGATACTTCCCTTGTATTTCAATAATTTAATATTTAAATATTCAGGTTTTTGCTCCAAAATAATCTTGAAAAGTTTCGTCAGTCGCACCTCCCAGTTTCTAATCGAGGAGTTTTCCATCTCATCATAGCCAAACTCATTATGACTCGCTCGAATAATCCCCTTAATCGCTTCATTATTTGCAATCAAAAGCATATTCTCTTTTAGGGAATCGATATTGCTATAAATATCTTGAGCTTGAAGTTCCAGATTTTGTGAAAGCGAATATTGCAGATTTGCCTGAAAAAGATTAAATGTTTGTTTATAATAGATAAAAGCAAAAAGTGCAATTCCCACTCCTGCTGTAAAAAAAGTTCCAAGAGCAATCTTAGAAGCGATTTTTATTTTCACAAAATACCTTTTTTTTGGCTAATTATATCATTTAAGTTATAAAACTTAATAAAAAATAGAGGATAAATGGATAAAAAATTGAAATTAATATTGTTTTTTATGTAAAATTTAACAAATAGAGTGTTTTTAAATAAATTTTTTGATTTCAACTCATCGGCTTTTGATTTAAATTAAGGTTTTAAATTTGGAAATTTAAGTTTTGCTTGTGTATAATACAGATAAAAAAGGGGAAAGTTTGAACAAAAATTTATTGTTTGCTGTTTTGATTTTTATTTTGTTTGTAGGTTGTGCGACGAAGGAGAGAAAATACAAAGAGTATGAAAATCATAGTAGTATGGTGGATTATTTTTATCCACAAAAAGAGAGAGTTGCTATGAGTTTTTTTACGACAGATTTGAAATTTCCAATTAAAATCGCAATAGGATTCATCCCATCGAGAGAGCTTTATTATCAAAGAGTTGTTGAGGAGGATTTAAGGGTAAAATTATTGGAGGATGTTAAGAAAACTTTTGACAAATTTGAATTTATCTCAAAATCCATAATAATTCCATCCGCTTTTTTTCAAAAAGGTGGCGGTTTTGGGGACTTAGAAAAAATCAAAAAATTATATGATGTTGATTTTATGGTTTTAGTGTCACTTGATGTGATAAATTTTAGGGCGGATTCTTTTAATTCTATCACCTACTGGACGATAATTGGTGGAGATATTATCAAAGCTCGTGGGAATTTGAGCCATCTGATGGTCAATTGTGCAATGGTGGATAGTCAAAATCAGAAATTGCTTTTTAAGGCTTTGGGGACTGATAGAGTTTCAAATAGCAAAATGAGTTTTCAAAAAGCCAGTGCTATTTTAATCAAAAATTTAACCCGTCAATTGCCACTTTTTAAATGGCGGATGGATGAGAAAAAAAAGTGATTAATTTTATTAGAAACTAATCAAATCTTAGTTACAATTTGGTTACTTAAATAAGTATAGGAGGAATTGCGGTGGAGAGGAAAAAAACAATATTTGAAGAGGTAGTTATCGACCCTATGGCTCATATTGTGAGCAAAACGGATAAAACGGGCAGGATAGTTTATGCCAATGAGGCATTTGCGGGGATTTCAGGATATACGAGGGCGGAGCTTGAGGGAAAACCACATAATATTGTGAGGCATCCATATATGCCAAAAACGATTTTTAAATTTATGTGGTCGAGATTGCTTAAGAAACAGAATTTTTATGCCTTTGTCAAAAACTTAACAAAAGATGGTAAATTTTATTGGGTTGTGACCGATTTTGAAGTTAAATGTGATGATAGGGGGGAGATTGAATTTATATATGCCTATCGAAAAGCAGCCCCTAAAAAAGGTGTGGAGGAGGTAAGTAAGCTGTATCAGAAATTGGTAGCACTTGAGGAGAGATATGGAATGCACGAGGCTGAAGAGTTTTTTCTGAAGTATCTCAAGGACAATAAAATGAATTATAATGAATATGTTGATTATCTTTTGGGTAATTCTAGTATGTTCAAAAGTTGGTTCACAAGTCTTAAAAAGATAAAATAGAGGGGAGAGATTAAATTTTATATTAATTTTAATACAAAAGTACACAAAATTAAGCACAAATAGAGAATAATTTAAAGAATTCATTCAAAAATTTCTCTATTTTGATTAAAGGAGTCTATATTTACTATTAAAAAGATATAATTAGTTAATAAAATTTAAATTAAAGAGAGGTAGATGTTCGGAAATTTTAAGATATTTTTAAATGATGTCAAAAATTCATTTAATGATTTAATGCCTATTATCGTTGTTGTCGCATTTTTTCAGATTTTTATAGTTGGTGAAATGGTTGATGATTTAGGTTCTATCGTGCTAGGTCTTGTAATTGTAGCGGTTGGACTTGCTATATTTATTAGAGGTTTGGAGCTTGGGATTTTTCCCATTGGTGAAAATTTAGCAAATGAGTTTGCAAAAAAAGGTTCACTATTTTGGCTTCTGTTTTTTGCATTTATGATTGGATTCTCAACCACCGTTGCAGAACCAGCCCTAATCGCAATTGCCGATAAAGCCGCAGTTATTAGTGACGGAAAAATCGATGCTTTTTTTCTCAGAATGACAGTTGCCGTGTCGGTGGGAAGTGCCATAATGTTAGGGGTCTATCGAATCATCGTCGGTCACCCAATCCACTACTATATCATCACAGGTTATGTTATCGTAGTTAGTGTCACATTTTTTTCCCCTATCGAAATAGTCGGTTTAGCCTATGATAGCGGAGGGGTCACCACCTCAACAGTCACCGTGCCACTCATCGCCGCTTTGGGGATTGGACTTTCATCTAGTATTCGTGGTAGAAATCCCGCAATCGATGGTTTTGGATTAATCGCATTTGCATCACTTTTGCCTATGATTTTTGTGCAAGTTTATGGAATTGTGGTTTATCAATTTGCAACTGGTAGCGAATTAGCTCCAGACCTTGTGCAAACTGCTTCAACGGCTATCACTTTTGACTTCAAATATATTTTGATGGAATTTGTGAGTGTAATCTCTGATGTTATGCCAATTTTGCTAGTTATTGGATTTTTCCAATTCATCATCATCAAAAAACCAGTCGCCCATCCTCAAAAAATTATAGCAGGAATGATACTTGTAATTATAGGGCTTTATGCTTTTATCGTAGGATTAGAGCTTGGACTTTTTCCAATTGGCGAAACTTTAGCAAAACAATTAACCACAATGGACAACAATGCACTAATCTATCTTTTTGGATTTCTCATAGGATTCTCCACTACAATGGCAGAACCTGCATTAATCGTAATCGCCTACAAAGCCGAAGAGATAAGCTCAGGAAAAATCAGACAAAATATTTTAAGATATACCGTAGCTTTGGGTGTGGCTGTTGGAATCGCATTGGGTGCTTACCGAATCGTCGTGGGTGATGGAATTCAATACTATATTTTAGTAGGTTACCTCATCGTTATAGTTCTGACATTTTTCGCACCAAAATATATAGTTCCTATCGCTTATGATAGCGGAGGGGTCACCACCTCGACAGTCACCGTGCCATTAGTTGCGGCTTTGGGGCTTGGACTTGCAGAAAATATTGATGGGCGAAATCCCCTCATCGATGGTTTTGGACTAATCGCCTTTGCCTCACTCTTCCCTATGATTACGGTTATGGCTTATGGAGTGTTGGTGGAATATATGGGCAAAAAAGGTCCTAAGAGAATTAGGGATTAAGTTTGGGCAAAGCACCCCTATCATTTATGATTTATAGGGTAGCGTTGCCAAACAATAATGAAAATTAATTTAAATAGGAGTTGATATGAAATTTATTGCATTATGTGCTGTAATAAATGACAAACTGGAGGAGAAAGCAATCTCTATTGCAAAATCCGCAGGGGCTGGAAGTGTTACAATTTTGAGAGGGCAAAATATCCCTTTGAATGAGCAAAAAATTTTTATGGGATTGACCTATGAAGAGAGTGTTTCTATGCTACTTTTTGTGTTGCCAAAACGGGTGACTTTGACTGTGATGAAGGCTTTGAAAAATGGGTTAAAATTAGATTCAACGGATAATGGTGTAGTTTTTACTATTCCTCTTAGCCATTTAGCTGGACTTAGTTTGGATGAGGTTGATAAGTTTAAAGAGGAAATTAAAGATACACTATAAAGGATACAGATGTTAGTTGAAGAGATAATGATAAAAGAGAATTTGGTTTCGATTTCTCCTATGGCTCCACTTAAAGATGCTATAAAGTTGATGAAAGAGCATAAGGTAAAATCGGTCATTGTTCAAAAGATGAGGGCTGAGGATGCTTATGGGATTTTAACATATAAGAGTATTTTGTCGTCTATTGTGGCGGAAGATGGTGATATTGATTTGTTAAATGTTTATGATGTTTATACAAAACCAGCGATTCAATTATCAAAAGAGTTAGATATTAAATATGCGGCTCAAATGATGATAAAAAATGGCATTAAGCGAATTTTGGTGATAGATAATAATCAACTTGAGGGGCTTGTGACGATGAGTGATATAGTTGGATTTTTGATGGATGATATAGAATAAAGTTTTTGTGCGGGGACTCTCGCAATTTTGGGTTTAAATTTTTTACTTAAAGGATGAAAAAATGGAAAATATGACAGTTGACAATGATACAAAATCTACTAAAGAATCTTTTCTTATTTGGTCTGGAAAAGATTTTAAAGATTTTGGAATTGGTTTTGATGGAGTGATAAACTTTAGAGAGGCTATTAAAAAATTAGAGGATAAAGAGCTTAGAAATTTAGGTTTTGAAGATGAATATACAGTTTTTACCAAAGTTTTTGTCAGTAAAAGGTTAAACCCAAAAGATGAGTTTGAAACACAGGTAGAGTTTGAAAAACGAAAACATCGACTTGAGCTTGGAGAGCAGGAGCGAAGAAGATTGTTTGATTTGAAAAAGGAGAAGGCTCAGCAAAAATATAGTAGAATGAGAAAAGCAAAGCTTGAGCGAATTAGTTCTCAATTAACAAAATTTTATGGTCCAATTCTAAATACATATCTTGGCAAACAACATGTTCAGATGAGATATAATCCTGAGGAGAGTTTATTTGATGTGACTCTTAAAAACTGGTTGATTGAGCTATTTTTTCAGATTAAAGTTCCACGAGATATTGCTAGAGAGTTCAAAGATGAAGTGGAAGATTTTGAATTTTTGTGTATCTATGAGGATAAAGAGGTGATAACCAAACACAAACTCAAAGTTGGTACTAAAAAGATTCAAATAGGAATTAATAAAAATCAAGTAGGGGTAAATAAGATAAAAATTGGTACAGAAGTTATTAAAACTGGGTTGCTTTTTTATTCAGAAGAGCCAGTTTATGAGGAGCATATTATCTATGAAGATGAGCCAATTTATGAGGAGCAACCGATTTATGAGAAGCAGATACGAAAAGAGCAAAAAGAGGAGCTTCGGATTATAGGTGTGCAAAAAGAGTTTCAAAATAAGATTTTTAAAGCAGAAATAAATTTTGATATTCTCCTAGAAGAGATGAAAAAAAATATAAAACGGCAACATAATAGCAATACCGATTTTTTTTAGATAAAAATTCCTAATTTAAATTTTCTTTTTAATAATATTAGTTATTATACCTTAAAAATTTTAAGAGGTAACAATGATTAGTAGAAAAAAGATTTACAATCCCGATTCAACAGAGACGGTGAATGAGAGAAAGATTTTTGGTGGAAATCCAACAGGTATTTTTGAGCTTAACAATATCAAGTTTCAATGGGCTTATGATTTGTGGGAGATTATGTTAAACAACACGTGGTTTCCGCAAGAGGTTGATTTGACAAATGATGCGAAGGATTATAAAAATCTGACCGATACTGAAAAACTTTCCTATGACAAAGCACTTTCACAACTGATTTTTATGGATTCATTGCAAACAAACAATTTAATTGACAATATAAATCCCTATATGACCTCCCCCGAGATTAATCTTATTTTGGTTCGACAAGCTTTTGAAGAGGCTCTTCATTCTCAAAGTTATGCAGTTATGGTAGATTCAATTTCCCAAAATAGTGAAGAGATTTATGAGATGTGGCGAACAGATGAAAAGCTTAAAGGCAAAAATGATTATATCGCTCAAGTTTATGAAGAGTTAGCGGCAAATCCCTCAGAGCGACAAATAGTTAAAGCGATGTTTGCAAATCAAATTTTGGAAGGCATCTATTTTTACAGTGGTTTCACATTTTTTTACACCCTTGCTCGAAGTGGCAAGATGTTAGGTTCTGCCCAAATGATTAGATTTATTCAACGAGATGAAATCACACATCTTTCTATTTTCCAAAATATGATAAACTCCACTAAACGAGACCGACCAGACCTTTTTGATCAAGATATGATTGATAGTATCTACGAAATGTTTAAATCTGCCGTGGATTTAGAGGTGGCTTGGGGGCAATATATCACAGGTGGACAGATGATGGGATTAACCGATGATATTATTGAGCAATATATCCAATATTTAGCAGATACCAGACTTCGAGCCGTTGGATTTAAAAAACTCTACAATGTCACTCACCCTATTAAATGGGTTGATGATTTTGCAAATTTCAATGACCAAAAGACAAATTTCTTTGAGGGTAATGTAGCCAACTACTCAAAAGGAAGTTTAACTTTTGATGATTTTTAATCTTAAGTTTATAAGAGCTTAGGCTTAACAACCCCGCACGGAAATACGAAGAGTGGTAATTTTAGGAATAGAAATTCAATAAGTTACGATTTTTATGAAAAATAATAGTGCAGATTTGGATTAAGTTTTTTGCCTAACTACTGGAGTAATTAGCGAAAAATTTCATTCAAAGATGTGTTGTTAGTTGGCGATAAAAATTGGATGTTATTTAATTTCTAATCCTTACCACTTAAAAAAAATTTTAAAGGATATTTATGTTAAAAAAAATGGTTTTTTTTCTTTCAGTTTTGATATTAAGTTTATCAGCAGAGGAGGTTATTGAATTAAATATCAATAATGAAGATGTTGAGGTGAGATTGGCTCATGAGTTAAATATGGGTGCAACGGAGGATAGCAGATATTATATTGGTGCTTTTTTTATGAATAGCAATGATAAAAATAAGGGTTACAATAATAGTGATGATGATAAACTTTATGGTGTTGATTTTACTCTAAAAAATAGAGTGGCAAATACTATTGGGCTTGAGGGTGAGCTGGGATTTAAAGTGGTAGCTCACGATAATGGAGAAAATAATCTTTTGGCTGCCCCTTTGGGTGCTGGGATTAGCCTTAGAATGGAGTTTGAAAATTTTCCACCCACTACAATCGGTGCGAAATACTATTATGCTCCAGAAGTTTTGACTTTGATTGATGGCTCATCATATAATGAGCTTAGATTTGAGTGGAAAGTTGAACTTGTTAAAAATGGAGAAATCGCCGTGGGTTATCGAGCGATTGGCACAGATTATATAGGTTACAATTTGCCATACAACACCTCTATGTATGCAGGTATTATTTTGCACATCAACTAGGAATGCCGATGAAAAACAATCAACCAACTAAATATATTTTTGTAACAGGCGGAGTTTTAAGCTCATTAGGCAAAGGAATTGCAGCAGCTAGTATCGCTACACTACTTAAGCAATCGGGTTTAAAAGTCAGTATGCTAAAAGTTGACCCCTACATAAATATCGACCCTGGAACTATGAGTCCACTAGAACACGGTGAAGTTTTCGTGACCGATGATGGAGGCGAAAGCGATTTGGATTTGGGACACTATGAAAGATTTCTGGATGTAACACTCTCAAGCTGTAATAATTTCACCACAGGTAAAGTTTATCAAGCGGTGATTGAGAGAGAGCGACGGGGTGAATATGATGGTAAAACTATTCAAGTGATTCCGCACATAGTAAATGAGATAAAAGATAGAATCAAAAAAGCGGGTGAGGGGCAGGATGTTTTGCTCGTTGAGATTGGTGGAACGGTGGGAGATATTGAGGGGTTGCCATTTTTGGAAGCGATTCGAGAGTTACGAAGTGAGCTTGGGTGGATAAATTC
The DNA here is from genome assembly GCA_029932985.1 of Campylobacterales bacterium. Lineage (GTDB taxonomy): Bacteria > Campylobacterota > Campylobacteria > Campylobacterales > JAOZPA01 > JAOZPA01. The sequence goes on along the minus strand of JAOZPA010000034.1, from coordinate 11,067 downwards.
TATGTTTATTCATCTCACATTAATCCCCTACCTCAAAGCTGCTGGTGAGTTAAAAACCAAACCGACTCAACACTCGGTGGGCGAACTTCGGCGAATTGGAATAAGCCCCGATATGTTGATTTGTAGAAGTGAACACCCATTGCCAACAGAGTTAAAAGATAAATTAGCATATTTTTGTGGGGTGAAGAGGGATAGTGTGATGGAAGCATTAGATGCAAAAACCATCTATAAAGTGCCTCTTAATTTTTTAAATCAAAATATTTTAAAGCCAATCTCAAAAAGTTTAGATTTAGGCGAGTTGAAGCCCAATATGTCAAAATGGAAAAAGTTGGTTAAGAGTGTTATCGCTCCAAAAGATGAGATAACTATCGCTTTTGTGGGTAAATATATTAATCTAAAGGAGTCCTACAAATCTTTGACAGAATCATTTATTCATGTTGGGGCAAATCTAAACACAAAAGTGACTTTGAATTGGGTAGATAGTGAAGAGATTGAAAAAAATGGAGCTAAGCGATATTTAAAAAATAGTGATGGAATTTTAGTAGCTGGAGGTTTTGGCTCACGGGGAACTAAAGGCAAAATAAAAGCTATAAAATATGCTAGAGTCAATAAAGTTCCATTTTTAGGAATCTGCTTGGGAATGCAGTTGGCACTAATTGAATTTGCTCAAAATGTGCTAAAACTTCCCGATGCCAATTCGATAGAGTTTGATAAAAATTGCAAAAATCCCATCATCTATCTGATTGATGAATTTATAGATAGTAGCGGTGAGCAACAGATACGAACCCACAAATCCCCTCTCGGCGGAACTTTGCGACTTGGCTCGTATGAGTGCAATGTCAAAAAAAATACACATCTGCGAAAAGCTTATAAAAGTGCTAAAATTTCGGAACGACACCGTCACCGATATGAGGCAAACCCGAAATATCGAGAATTATTTGAAAAAAATGATATAGTTATTAGTGGTGAGAGTCACGGTCTAGTTGATGCGATTGAGCTAAAAAACCATCCTTGGTTTTTGGGGGTGCAGTTCCATCCAGAATTTACCTCTCATCTCACAAGCCCAAACAAAACTATTCTTCACTTTGTCAAAAATAGTATAAAAAATAGATAATTTCCGTTTGGGGTTTTAGTCCCCTCACGGAAATTTAATTATAAAAAGATAATTTTGGAGGAAGTTATCCATTTGGTTCAAGAGCCAATGGAAAAAATTTTAAAGATAGTGATTTTACCTTAATATTTTGCTATAATAGTTTTTCAAATTGATATAAAGGAAAAATAATGCCATTGAAAATGGATATAGAATTAATAAAAAATTGATAAATAGTATGTTTGATAAATTATAAAGATATTCAGATAAGATAGTTTTTGTTGATATGGGTTTAACAACCCCAAACGGAAATTTAAAAAAAGTAAAGGACTAAAAAGTTATTATGATAAGAAAATATAAAGTATTAGATCTTTTTTCAGGTTGTGGTGGAATGTCCTTGGGTTTTGAACAAGCTAATTTTGAAATAGTATTGGGTATTGATAACTGGAATGATGCATTAATGACATTTCAAAAAAATCATAAAAATACATCTATATTATGTGCTGATTTATCCAAAATTAAACCTTCAGTCATTAGTGAAAAATATAAAAATATAGATATTATAATTGGTGGTCCTCCATGTCAAGGGTTTTCTATTGCTGGAAAAAGAATTATAGATGATGAAAGAAATAAATTATATAAATCATTTGTAAATTTTGTTAAAGAGATAAAACCTAAAGCATTTGTTATGGAAAATGTTCCAAATATAATTTCTATGGGTAGTGGAATTATAAAAAATAATATTATTAAGGATTTTGAAGAATTAGGATATAAAGTTGAGGTTAAAGTTTTAAATTCATCACTTTATGGAGTACCACAAAATAGAAAACGAGCATTATTTGTAGGTTTAAAAAATAATCAAATATTTGATTTTGCAAAAATGCAAACAGCTACAACATTAATTAGTTCAAAGGAAGCATTATCTGATCTTCCTAAAGATTCAGTTAATGATGGTAGTGAAAATAAGAGTTTAATTTTGTCTAATTATCAAAAATTAATGAGAAAATCATTTAATTTAATATTTAATCATACAATTACAAATCACAAAGAGAAAACAATTAATATAATATCCATGGTTCCAGATGGTGGAAATTATAAAAATTTACCAAAATTATTACAAAATACAAGAAAAGTAAATATTGCATGGACTAGATTAAATAGTAATAAACCAAGTTTTACTATTGATACAGGACATAGACATCATTTTCATTATCTATATAATCGAGTTCCAACAGTTCGAGAAAGTGCGAGAATTCAATCTTTTCCAGATAATTTTATTTTTTTAGGTAGTAAAACTAGTCAATATAAACAAGTTGGAAATGCAGTTCCACCATTACTTGCAAAAGAATTGGCAATAATTTTAAAGGAATACCTATAATGTATCAAATACCCCCAAATTATTTTTTTAGATTACATCAAATTAGACCACGATTTAAAAATGATATTGAAAATGTATTGCTTTATATTTCTACTAAAATATCAAATATTAAACCAAAATCCATTAGTTCCTTTAATCAAAATTTATTTAATTCAATAAAACTTTATACTGGAAATAGTATAAAAAGTGATAAAACTATTGATAATTGGAGAACAGAAATTAGTTCTTTATTTGGTTTTATTGAGAAGAATAGTGTTCAAAATATTGCTAAAGCTGGAAATATTGCTATAAAATTATCAAAAGAACAAGATTTAGTTCAATTTTTTAAATATTTTTTATTTTATTTCCAATATCCAGCTGCTCATATCAAATCTCATAAATTAAAAGATATAATAGATTCTAATATTCATTTTAAACCAACACAATATTTTTTAAAAGTTTTTGAGGCTGGGGAAAAGATAACAAAAAAAAGATTTTCTTTGAATAAAGCTGAGGCTACTCATTTTATATACAATGATTTAAGAGTTACTAGAGATAATTGTTCAGTTTCTGAAGTTATTGATAGAATAATTGCAAATCGTAATTCAAATACTATGCTAGATTGGAGTGGAGATATAATTAGATATGCAGGAGATATTTTAGATTATATGCTGATTGCCGATTTATTAGTAAAGCATGGAAATAATTATTATATAAATTGGGGAACTAGAGAAGTTATTACATCTTTTTTGCAAAGTGATAGTTATTTTAATGGTTATGATAAGTTTTATAAAAAAAACTATAATGTTAGTGAATTAAAATTTGTTGAAGATGACTGGTTTAGATATGTAAATAATGATTTAGGTGGTAATTTATTTAAAACAGATGTTTTAAAATATCTAGGGATAGAGGAAAATTCATATTTAAAACTATTATCAGATGAAATTGAAACATTTGAAAATAAATTGGACTATAATAATATTAAAAATACAAAAGAGATTGGAGATTTTGGAGAAAGTCTTATTATAGGTCATGAAAATATGAGAATTAAATTAGGAGGTAGAAGTGATTTATTACATATAATAAAAAAAATTCCAACACATTTCGCAGTTGGTTACGATATTCAAAGTGTTGAATTAGATGCTAAAAAAAGATATATAGAAGTTAAGTCAACAATTAGTAGTAAATCATTGAATTTTTATAATTTTCATTTAACTCCAAATGAATGGGCAACTGCTGATACTTTAACAAATAGATATTTTGTATATAGATTGATGATAAGTAAACATAAACAAAAACTTTTTATTATTCAAGACCCAATTAGTCAATATAAAAAAGATAATTTAAAAATGTCTCCTAGATATGGAGCAGATATTATTTTTTCAGAAAAGTCTGGAAAATGGAGTGAACTTTTAATATGGAAAAAATAAAAGTAGTTTCCCTTTTTTCTGGATGCGGAGGAATGGATTTAGGATTAGAGGGTGGATTTAATTTTTTAGGTCAAAAATATCCTAAATTACCATTTAAAATATTATATGCTATTGATAATGATTTTTATGCTGTTTCGATGTATAATTCTAATTTTTTACATAGATGTGAACTAAAAGATGTTAAGGATATTATTCCATATAATTTACCTAATCATCATCTATTAATTGGTGGTTTTCCATGTCAATCATTTTCTATTAGTGCTCAAAATCCACCAAGATTAGGGTATAAAGATGAAAGAGGAAAATTATTTTTTGAGATGATAAATATTTTAAAGGTAAAGCAACCGAAATTTTTTATAGCTGAAAATGTAAAAGGATTACTTTCTGCAAATAAAAAAAAAGCATTTCCTATGATTATTTCTGAATTTGAAAAAGCTGGTTATCATATAAAATACAAATTACTGAATTCTTCAGATTATGGTATTCCTCAAAAAAGAGAACGAATTTTTATAATTGGTTTTAGAGATATTGATAGTTATTTAAATTTTGAATTTCCAACACCTACAACAAAAAGTGGTAAAAAAGTAAAGTTAAAATTGGTAATAGATAAAGAAGCAGATAAAAATGAGAAATGGTTTTTTAGTAAAAGAGCTGTTGATGGTATGATGAGAGTTAGAGAAAAAATGAATAAAGGTAGAGAACAAGATTTGGAACAACAATGCAATACTATAAGTTCTCATCTATCAAAAATGAGCCTAAATAGTACAGACCCTGTATTAAAAATTAATGGAAAATTTAGAAGATTTACTCCAAGAGAAGCTGCTAATATACAATCATTTCCAAAAAATTTTAAATTAGAATCTGTTTCAGAAAATAGGCAATATAAAGCTATTGGAAATGCAGTTCCACCAGTAATGATGTGGCATATAGCTAATTCATTAAATCTTTTAATTAATTCAAAAGAAAAAAATCAAAAAAAATTATACTATGAAAAACCTAAACAATTAAATTTATTTGAATTTGCAAATTTATAAATGAAATAAAAAAACAGATTTATTTT
>JAOZPA010000034.1:0-6030 GCA_029932985.1 Campylobacterales bacterium | reverse complement strand
GCAACTTTTGATAGCACAAAAATAGAAGATTTAAAAGAGATTTACAGAAATCTACTTTTTGTCAAAAATGAAAAATAAATTTCCGTGCGGGGCTGTTAGTCCAAAATATAAAAATACAAAGGAGTAAAATGGTTAACAAAAATGAGATTCATAATATCTTAGAGGATAGATTCAAAAATGACACCTACAAGAGTTTTTCATCTCTTCCCTCACCCTCTAGGTTTAAAGATATAACTAAAGGTGCAAAACGGGTAGCTACTGCGATTCGTGAGAAGCAAAAAATCGCCATTGTGGGGGATTATGATGTGGATGGAGTGGTTAGTAGTGCTATAATTGCTCTATTTTTGGATGATTTGCAGATTGAATATAGTATTAAAATTCCAAATAGATTTATTGATGGTTATGGAATTAGCCCTAATATTGTGGATAATTTGGATGCAGATGTGATAATTACGGTTGATAATGGGATTACCGCTTTTGAGGCTGGGAAGAGGGCGAAAGAGAAAAATATTGATTTGATTATCACCGACCACCACTCGCCAAAAGAGAGTTTGCCTGAAGCTTATGCGATAATTGACCCCAAACAGGATGATTGTAAATTTCCATTTGAGGAGGTTTGTGGAGCTCATGTGGCTTGGTATTTTATTGCTGCGATTAAACAAGAGCTTAAAATAGAGTATGATTTGTCTAAGTTTTTGGATATTCTCACTATTGCAATAATTGCGGATATGATGGATTTGGTGGATTTAAATCGATTATTTTTGGCTCGTGGCATCAAACTTTTAAACTCATCTCGAAGACCTGCAATTCGGGCATTGAGGCAACGATTTTCCAAAACATTGATAACTTTTAGTGATATTGCATTTTTATTAGCCCCACTTCTAAATAGTGCAGGACGGATGGATGATGCGATTTTGTCCTATTATTTTTTAAAATCCCCAGATGTAAAAACTGCTTCGCAATATCTTGAAGTTTTGATAGGTTTCAATGATAAGCGAAAATCTATCGAGAAAAATTTGGTCGAAAAGTCGATTAAACAGGTGAATGAATCTGACAAAGCGATTGTGGTTTGGGGGAGTGATTGGCACGAGGGGGTGATAGGGATTGTCGCTTCACGGCTTTCACGGAAATTTCAAAAACCCGCTTTTGTGTTTAGTGTTGAGAAAGGGATTGCAAAGGGAAGTGTGCGAAGTGTAGGGGCGATTAGTATTTTGGATTTGCTTGAGGGGGCTAAAGATTCTCTCATCGGTTTTGGGGGTCATCCTCAAGCGGCTGGGGTTCGAGTGGAGGAGAAAAATTTAAAAAAATTCAAAAAACTTATCTGTCAAGGTGCAGAAAAATTGAATCCTAAAGATTTTTTGGATACAGATAATTCCATCGGCGAGATTTCACCAAGCCTAATAGATTTAAATCTTGTGGATATTTTGGAAAATTTTGAACCCTACGGACAAAAAAATCCAGCTCCCTATTTTTTAATTAAAGATATGAAGATAACTGCTCATCGTGTGATTGGTAAAGATAAAAATCATCTGAAATTAAGTACACTCACCGATAATGGATTTTTGGATATTTTGTATTTTAATTTTGAACAAAAAGTTACTAGGGGTGCTGTAATTTCAGCTTATGTCACAGTTTCAAAAAATGAATATATGAATAAAATAACTCCACAACTTATGATAAAAGAGATTTTGGAGGTAAAATAAACAAATTTTTACCATATTTTTGCTAGAATAATCCTATAAACTTTTATAAGGAATTTTAATGTGTGCTGAAAAGATACAACGAATATTGATGGCGATTATGGTTGGAGTGGTTTTGTTTTTGTTTAATAGTGGATTGGCGATGGTTGGAAATATTATTGGCGGATTTATGATTGTGATGATTATTGTTTGGGCTTTTACAAATTTTTGCCCCTCTATCTGGTTTTTAGAAAAGATGGTTGGAAAATGTGATTTCGATAAAGCAAATAGCTAATGGCTATTAGTTACAAGGATGCAGGGGTTGATATTGATGCAGGTAATTCATTTATCGAAAATATCAAACCTTTTGTAAAATCCACATTTGACAAAAATGTTTTGGGTGGAATAGGCTCTTTTGCGGGGGCTTATGAACTTCCAACGGGATATAAAAAACCTGTGATTTTGTCGGCAACTGATGGAGTAGGCACGAAACTAAAATTAGCAATTGATTCTGGCAAATTTGATACAGTGGGGATAGATTTAGTAGCGATGTGTGTAAATGATTTGATTTGTAATTTTGGGTCTCCTATGTTTTTTCTCGATTATTATGCTACGGGAAAATTAAATATAGATGAATCGACCGCCATAGTTAAGGGGATTGCTGATGGTTGTAAAATCGGTGAGTGTTCGCTTGTGGGTGGTGAAACTGCTGAAATGCCAGGGATGTATAGCGATGGCGATTTTGATTTGGCTGGATTTGCAGTTGGAATTGCAGAGAAAGATGAGCTGGATAGAACCAAAATGGTAAAATCTGGGGATATTTTGGTGGCACTTCCAAGTAGTGGAATTCACTCAAATGGTTATTCACTTGTGCGAAAAATCTTTTTTGAAGAGTTGAATTATAATTTTGATACAGAGGTGGTCAAGGGTGAAAGATTGATTGATACTTTGCTCACTCCAACCTCTATCTATGTAAAGATTTTCAAAAAATTAAAATCAAAAATTAATGCCTTAGCTCATATTACGGGTGGGGGAATTGTGGAGAATTTACCACGAGTTTTACCTACAAATTTGGGAGCAATAGTATATAAAGATAAAATTAAAGTTTTGGATATTTTTAAATTTATGAGTAGTTATGTGGATGAGTCTGAGATGTACCGAACTTTTAATATGGGTGTAGGAATGGTGCTTGTGGTGGATAAGAAAAATCTACAAGATGTTCTTGAAAACTCAGATGGTTATGTGATTGGTGAAATTATAGATGGCAATCAAAAAGTACAAATGATTTAAAAAAAAGGGACAACTGGTTTATGGCTCATCTCTAATTTTTAAAATTTGATTTACAGCTGATTGAACAGAAAATTTATCATATAACAGTTTTTTACCATTTTGTCCCATCTTCTTCCGCAACTCCTTACTCTCTATTAATTTTAAAGCATTTTCTAGTAAAAGTTCATCCTCTCCATTTGTAGTAATAAATCCTGCATTAAACTCCTCTACTACTGGTTTTAGGTCATTATTTGGATTTATGCTACCCAAAATTGGCAACTCTTGAACCATATAACCTAATAATTTTCCAGGGAAGTTGTGAGTATTGTGGTCGTGATGTAGGCTAAAAAGTCCTATATCAAATTCAGATAAGATTTTTTTAAATTCATCTTGAGATACGGGAGGCAGATAAGTTAAATTTTTTAAACTGTATTCATCGGTTGCATTTTCAATTAAACCCACTTCATCGCCACTACCAACTAAAAGAAAATGGGCTTTTGGTTCATTTTTTAAATTAATAGCTAACCTTACGATATTTATCATATCTTGAGCTTTCCCTATATTTCCCCCATAAAAAAAGACTATTTTATCCTCAAGTCCCAATTTTTTTCTATAAATATTACCTTTTTGAACTGGATTATCCTCTGCCCAATTATAAAGTAGGTCTAAATTATATTTTTTATCCGTATATTTATTAAACCACTCTAAATTTTTTGGGGATTGGATGCCGATAATATCAGCTGATTTATAATTTATCTTCTCGAAATATTTAAAATAAAGAGCTATAAGTGAATTTTTTTTAATAATTTTTTGGTCTATTACCCATTGAGGAAAAAAATCTCTCAGAATAAGATAACTTTTGGCATTCCAAAGTTTTTTTAACTTAGATACTAGAAAACCAAAAAAAATAGATGGGGAGTAATAGACGATTAAATCGTGGGGATTTGCTATAAAAAACTCTTTTAAATTTTTCCAACAATTATAAGATAACATCGTTTCATTAATGCCTCGTTTGATTTTGAGGGGGTCTTTTACATTTGGATTTTTAAATCTTCTTATATTTATTTCATCAATGCTATCTATTTTAGATTTTGTTGTGAGATGAAAATCGGGAGTTATTACAGTAATATTATGCCCTTGATTTTTGAATTCAATTGCAAGTTCATGCATCATTTTTGCCCCAACTTTTATGCTATGAGGCAGATAATCATCCACAATCAAAAGAATTTTCAATTTTTACTCCACACCACTTTATTTATATAATCAGTATAAGATAAAATTATTCTTAATACTTTATCAGAAACATTTGGCATCGAATAGTCGGTTACATCTCTAATAGTTTTGTCGTTTTGTGTACTTAAAACCTCTAAAGCTTGTAGAATTCTCTCCTTTTCAAGCCCCACCATCATAACTGCCCCCTCCTCCATCGCTTCTGGTCGCTCGTGAGCTTGTCTGATATTCAGAGCAGGAAATTTTAAAATAGATGACTCTTCAGATATTGTTCCACTATCGCTCAAAACTACTTTTGCTTTAGTTTGAAGTTTGACATAATCATTAAATCCTAACGGTTTCATTAATGTAATCAACTTATTTAATTTAACTTTTTTCTCCTCTATTTTTTTTCGAGTTCGTGGGTGAGTTGAGATAATAATTGGTAATTTATAAATTTTAGCTATCTCATTTAAAGTTTCCATCAATGCAAAAAAGTTTTTATCACTACTTATATTCTCTTCTCGATGAGCAGATACTATAAAATATTTCCCTTTTTTAAGGGATAATTTTTTTAAAATTTTAGATTTTTTTATCTCTTTTATTTTTGAGTTTATCACTTCATACATTGGGCTTCCAGTTTTGATAATTCTATCACTGGGCAATCCCTCTTTTAATAAATACTCTCTTGCAATATCACTATAAGTTAAATTTATGTCACTAATATGGTCAACAATTTTTCGATTGGTTTCCTCAGGAACTCTTTGGTCAAAACAACGATTTCCAGCCTCCATATGAAAAATTGGAATTTGCCTTTTTTTTGCAACAATTGCACAAAGACAACTATTTGTATCTCCCAAAACCAAAAAAGCATCAGGTTTCTCTGTTTCTAAAATTGGGTCAATTTTGATTAAAATATTTCCAATTGTCTCTATTGCATTTACCCCTGCCGAGTTTAAAAAATAGTTAGGTTTTCTAATTTTAAAATCATTAAAAAAAACTTCATTAAGTTCATAATCATAATTTTGTCCAGTATGCACCAAAATATGCTCTATCGCATTTGAACTCTCTAATTTTAAAATTACCGATGAAAGCCTAATTATTTCAGGTCGTGTACCTACTACTGTAATTACTTTTAATTTTTTCACTTTTGACCATATCTCTCTAAAAATTCACTAGCACTATAAATAGATAGACCACAATCATAAAACTTTTTGTCATTTGTTATCAAAACTTGACATCCATTCTCTTTTGCACATAGACATTGAAGCATATCTTCTAAATCCAAATTTTTTTCCAAAGATAAATTGATAGCATTTTTTATAATTTTTTCACCAAATATAGATATATTCCAATCATTTTGAATTACTTTAAAAAATTCAAGTACTTGTTTCTTATCTTTATGTATATAAAAAATTGTACTTAACATATCTTCACTGATAATAATTTTATAATTATTAAAAATACAAAAATTAAATAATATACTTGCACTTGTATGATTTATTCGAGTAAAATCAATAATATCTAATACTACATTTGTATCAAAATATATATTTTTAGAGTCCACATTTTGCCTTTGCAACTTCTTCCATTAGCTTTTTACCTTCTAAACCTTTATATCTATCTTCGCACTCCATAGAACCTATAAATGGTTTAATTCTTTCCCATTTTTCTTGCTGTTCTTGAGATATTTTATTTTCTAAAAATTTTTTAAACTCATCAGCATATTTAGGTGATATAAACAAACCTTTATACTCATTAGTTTTTTTATCTTTAACATCTATATAGTCATAACCATCAAGAATATTAGAATTTCTGGCTAACTCTCTCATTCCTACTACCATTGTCATTATTTATCCTTTGTTGTCTTTTC
>JAOZPA010000135.1 GCA_029932985.1 Campylobacterales bacterium | reverse complement strand
GAGAATAGGTATTATTTGTGTTTTAGTATGTTTACAGAAGAAACAGGAGAACCCTAATTTATGAAGGATACCCTAAAGATACAAAAAACCTCGTAAAAATACCATATTTTTAGGAATAGGAATTGTATATTATTTAATTTCTAATCCCTAGTTCCAAATAACTCTATTATTTTTGCTCCAAATTTTTTTCATAAAGTTTCATATATTTATAAAAGACCACACTAGCTCGACTATAGGAGATGACAAGTCCCATATATCCATCTAAAAAAGCTTTTTTGATTAAATATATTTTGAAAAATGCAAAGATTGAGGAGGTTATCGCTTTTAGTGGGCTGGATTTTTTTCTACCCACATTTTCCTCTGCATAGAGAGTTGAGTATCTATCCATTTTTACGATAAAATCACTCATCGATGTGTAGCTATAATGGTTTATAAATCCATCCAATAGTTCCACATTCAAACCTCTATCTATTATATTTTCATGCACTAAATTATCGTTATATTTTGTAAATTTTTTATTATATATTCTTTTGACTTTTTGATTATTCCAGCCTGAATGCTTGATTCTTTGATTTTTGTAAAAAGCTCGTGAATTTAATTGATATACAGTTTTTGGGTCCAGTTTTTGTCTTAATGCATCTACTAAACTTTCATCAACCACTTCATCACTATCAATTGATAAAATCCAATCATATTTTGTAAAAGTTACTGCTCTATTTTTACTAGGACCAAAACCTAAAAATTCATCCTCTATTAAATTGACATTTGAATATCTTTTGACTATCTCTTGTGAACCATCGGTTGAGCCATTGTCATAAATCACAATATCTTCAAATTCACTTAAACTATCTAATGTTTTATCTATCAATCTTGCACCATCTTTTACTAAAATTATCACACTTATTTTCATAAATCCCTAATCTCCCACTTTTTATTAGATGATAGGATAGCCTTGCAAAATACTAAACCTTTATCCATCTCTTCTCTATTGTATCAAAAAATATTTGAGTAATTGCTTATGGAAATTTCTTTAAAAAAATTAAAAAAATAATGTTATAGAGATTTAACATCAACTTATCAGTAAAAATATAGTAGAATAAATTAATATTAAATAAAGAAGGGTTATGGCTGGAATAGGATTTGAGCTTAAGAAAATTTTAAAAGAAGATAGTATCTTTTCGATTATGAGAGTTTATGGATATTCTGCTGTTTTGAGTGCTGGACCTTGGATTATCTCGATGGTAGCAATTATTGTGATTGGGCTTGTGAATATTTATAATTTCAAAAACCCTGGACAGACGGTTGAATTTCAAGTCATTGTGACCTATTCTATCGCAATTGCAGCAAGTTCACTGATGACTGGGATGTTGCAACTGCCCTTCACAAGATATATCGCCGATAGGATTTATGATGGTGATAATGATTTAGTAATGCCGATTTTTTTTGGAACTTTGGCTCTGAATTTGGGTGGAAGTTTTCTCATCGTTATGGCTTTGGTCCTCTATCTTTTTCCCAATCAATCTCTACTTTTTGTGATTTTGGCAATATCGACTTTTGTCATTATGAGTTGTGTGTGGATTGCTAATATTTTGGCAGCTAGTTTAAAAAAATATAAATTGGTTGTAAGTTTTTATCTTAGCTCCTATGGCATAATATTGCTTTTGTCTTTCTACATTGGCTCATCTATTGAAAATTTAATGTTCTGTTTTTTGATAGGCACAACCATTCTTTTTATCTCTCTATTTTTTTTGATAATTGAAGCATACCCCTCTAAAGAAGCGATAACTTTTGAGTTTTTAGAAAAGCACGAAAATAAAGAGTTTTATTGGTCACTAGGTTTTGCTGGACTTTTCTTTAATTTGGGAGTTTGGATAGATAAATTTATCTTCTGGTATCACCCTTTGACGGGTTATTATGTGCTTGATAATATGAAAGCATCTTTGGTTTATGATATGCCAATTTTTTTAGCTTATCTATCTATTATCCCTGGAATGGCGATATTTTTTTATCGTCTTGAGGTTGATTTTGCTGAAAAATATGACCTTTTTTTTAATGCAGTTCGAGATGGGGGGACTCTAAGAAGAATCAAAGAATTCAAGCAAGATATGGTAACTTCCATTAGAATTAGTCTAAGAGAGATTTTGATTGTTCAGGGGATTATCAGTTTTATACTTCTCATCTCTTCGGAGTTTATTTTTGAGCAATTAAAAATTCCGTTGCTTTACAAAAACCTATTTAATATTGATATTGTGGGTGTTCAATTGCAACTGGGATTTATGTCGATGTTGGCGGTGTTGCATTATATAAATAAAAAATATGAAACACTTTATCTGTCATTGGCTTTTGTGATTTTAAATATTATTTTTACACTACTATCTATCTATCTAGGGGCTGAGTATTATGGTTATGGTTTTGCAATCGCTACTTTAATTGTTTTTATCGCTAGTATTTTGGTGATTAGAGATGCTTTAGATGAGTTAGATTATGAAACATTTATGTTTATTTAGATATAAAAGATTTAATTTTTTCTTTATTTGAATATTTTTCTATATATTATAAGCTTTTTTTAGATATTATTAGTTACTATTAAATTTAAAGAGTATAAAATGGCAATGATGAAATTTGCGAAAAAAAAGAGTGCGGCTAAGACATTAAAAGAGCAAAAATGGAGAGTTTTAGTTGTTGATGATGAAAAGGAAGTTCATAATATTACCTATACAGTGCTGAAAAAATTTGTATATGAAGATATGGCATTGGAGCTTATTAGTGCATTTAGTGGTAAAGAAGCGATTGAAATTTTGAAAAAAGAGAAAGATATTGCAGTTGTATTGCTAGATGTAGTGATGGAGGAGGATGATTCTGGTCTCAAAGTGGCAAAGGCGATACGAGGTGAGCTACAAAATAAAGCGATTAGAATTATCTTGCGAACAGGTCAACCAGGAAATGCCCCCGAAAAAGATGTCATTTTAAATTATGACATCAATGATTATAAGGAAAAAACAGAATTAACTTCGACCAAACTTTTCACAACAATTATCTCTGCCCTTCGCTCCTATCGTGATTTACAAATAATTGATGCAAATCGTAAAGGTCTTGAAAAAATCATTGAAGCTACTCAATCTATATTAAAGGTGAGGTCTCTAAAGCTTTTTTCTGAAGGTGTATTGATTCAACTAAACTCACTTTTACAATATGGAACTAGCTCTATGATAGTCACCACAAATGATGGTTTTGGGGTCTCAAAGATAGATAATAGATATGAGATTATTGCAAAAGCTGGAAAATATCAAAATCAAACTTGTGATACTATTTTGACAGATGAGACTATCAAACTTTTAGATAAAGCTATTTATGATGAAAAAAGTTTTTTTGAGGATGATAAATATATAGGATTTTTCAAAACAAAAAATGGAAATAGTCATCTTATTTATGTAATAGGAATCGACAAAAAATGTAGTTATTCAAATATTTTACTTAATATATTTTTGACAAATGTTTCAATCGCTTTCGATAATTTGATGCTAAATGAGGAGATTATAAATACTCAGCGAGAGATTGTCGAGACTTTGGGTGAGGTGGTTGAGAGTCGCTCTAAAGAGGTGGCAAATCATGTAAATAGAGTGGCGATAGTCAGTTATATTTTGGCTGTTGCAGTTGGACTTGATGAAGAGGAAGCGATTAAAATTAAGATGGCATCACCAATGCATGATATTGGTAAGATTGGAATTGCAGATAATATTTTATTAAAACCAGGGCATTTAAGTATTGATGAGTTTGAACAGATGAAAGCACATACCACGATTGGAAGAGATATTTTAGGAAGTAGCGATCGAGAAATCTTAAAAGCAGCTTCTATTATTGCTTACCAACACCACGAAAGATGGGACGGTGAGGGCTATCCACAGGGATTAAAGGGTGAAGAGATTCATATCTATGGGAGAATTACATCAATTGCTGATGTTTTTGATGCCCTAAGCGAAAAAAGAATTTACAAAGAAGCTTGGTCTGAAGAAAAAGTTTTAGATTATTTTAGAGAAAAACGAGGAAAACAATTTGACCCAAATTTGGTAGATCTATTTTTTGAAAATCTAATACAAATTCAAAAATCAATAAATGTTTTAAAATGAAATTTCCTAAAATAAAAATAACTCTTTTTCACAAAGCTATGTCAATTATAATTATGGTAATCATTATGTTCACCTCCACAATATTTTTCTTTTTTGTCCCTAAAGTTGAAAACCAATTGAGAGATTTAGAATGGAGATTGGCAAAAAATGAGTTATCCAAAATAGAACTAATCGTAAAAAATCGAGCTGAACAATCAAAAAAAATTTATAAAACTACGACTAATATGGATGTAAAAATTTGGAATAATTTAGATAGTTTAATGCTACATAAAAAAGAATCATTATTGAAAAAATTACAAATGATTATTGAAAAAATTAGATTAAATAATAATAGTTGTTTGTCTATTTTTGATAAAAATGGTGAAATCTTAATTCATAGTGACAAGTTAAAGATAGCTCAAAATATCAAAAATGTCAAAAATCCCTCAACAGAAAATTTTTTATATGATGATTTAATCAAAGCCTTTAACGAAAATAAAAAATTAGATTATTTTTGGGAAAAATCAAATGACAAAGGAAACTTCATCCATAAAAAAATATCTTGGGTGGAATACAACGATTATTTCGGCTGGTATATCGTCTCATCCGTATATTATGATGATGTAAATCGCTCATCAAAAGAGTTAAAAAACTACATCCTCATTGCAACTTTTGTAATCTTCATCTTTGCAATATTTAGTGGATTTTTCTACATTCGCAAAATCCTTTTCCCCCTACAAGAGCTTTCAAGTAAAATGCAAAAAGTCAAAGATGGCAATTATGATATAAGATTTGACTATTATGGAAGTGATGAATTTGGAGATTTATCAACTGGATTTAATGAAATGTTGGAAAAAATTCAAAACAATATTAAAAATCTTGATGAAAAAGTAAAAAAGAGAACTGCAAGAGTTCAAAAACAGTTTATGGAACTCAATAAAACTCAAATCCAACTCATTCAATCGGAAAAATTAGCATCCCTTGGGGGACTAGTGGCAGGAGTGGCTCACGAAATTAATACACCCGTAGGAATGGCACTAACAGGCACTACCCACCTCACCGAGGAGATTGAAAAATTAACATCCCTTTATAATGATGAGGAGATGAGTGAAGATGAATTTGAAGAGTTTTTAACCTATTCTGCAGAACTCTCAACATCCATAGAGACAAATCTACAACGAGCCGCCGCATTGGTGAGGGGTTTTAAGCAGGTAGCCGTTGACCAAAGTAGCGAGGAAGATAGAGAATTTTTGCTAAAAGAGTATATTGTAGATGAAATTCTAACAAGCCTTCACAATAAAATTAAAAAAACAAAACACAAAGTAGTTGTAAATATTGATGAAAAAATCACTCTAAAAAGCAATCCAGGGGCATTCTCTCAAATACTCACAAATTTCATCATAAACACCCTAATTCATGCTTACGATAAAGACGACGAGGGGCTTATTAAAATTGAGGCAAGATTAAAAGAGAATAGATTGATTTTAACCTACCGAGATGATGGCAAGGGGATGGATAAAGAAACCAAACGGCAAGTTTTTGACCCATTTTTTACGACTAATCGAGGCGGTGGCGGAAGTGGTCTAGGGATGCACATAACCTACAATCTCATAGTAAATAAACTAAATGGAACTATCCGATGTGAAAGCCGTTTGGGTGCTGGAGTGGCATTTATTATGGAAATCCCAACAGAGAAAGTAGTAAGTTAGTAGCTAACTTTAGGGGTTTATGACCCCTCACCGCTAATTTAGTTAAAAATTAAAAATCAAGATTAGGCTCTTGCTCCTCAATTTTTCACTTTTCACTTTTCACTTTTAATTTTTCACTCCTTAACCCAAACTCTTTTTCCATCAAAAACAACACCCATTTTTAAAATATTTAAGTAAC
>JAOZPA010000134.1 GCA_029932985.1 Campylobacterales bacterium | reverse complement strand
AAAAATTTGCAGGAGTATTAGAGATGAGAGCTTCTGTTCGCCCAGAGGTTAAATCACTACTGGCAAATCTACGAAAAAATGGAGTTAAACATATCGCTATTGTTTCAGGAGACCACAAACAACCCACACAAAAATTAGCTAAAAAGCTAGAAATGGATGATTATTTTTATGATGTTTTACCAGAGGATAAAGCTAAAATAGTTGAAAAACTACAAGCCCAAGGTCGTAAAGTTTGTTTTATCGGCGATGGAGTAAATGATACAATCGCTATGAAAAAAGCTAATATCTCTATCTCGCTAAGTGGAGCAACTTCTGTAGCTACCGACACAGCTCAAATTATTTTAATGGATGGCTCATTGATTAAATTAAATGAACTTTTAAAAATCTCTTTTGAGTTAGATGAAAATTTACAAAAAGGTTGGTTATTTAATATTATTCCTGGAACTTTGACAGTTTTCTCAGCTTTAACAATTCATATAAATATTCTAACAGCCATAATTCTTAGTCAAGGAGGTTTAGCTATGGGAATAACAAATGCTATGTTGCCACTAAAAAGAATCAGAAAAAAGGATAAAAATATTGCCCATAAGACCCAGATGAAAATTTTAAAATAAGGTGGAAAACTCCACCCTACAAACTTTCAGTTTTTTATTACATTGAACAAGCACTAACCCCAGGAGGAGTTGTTGGCTGAACTGCTGAATTATCAGCCCCACCATCTTGATTAATCTTCTCTATAATTTGCCAAAGTTTAGTAGCAGACTCTTGGTATCTATTTGCTGTTGTCGTATTTGGCATATTCAATACCACAGGCTTTCCACTATCTCCACCCTCACGAATCGCAGGTTCAATTGGAATTTCACCTAAAAGCACAGTATTATATTTTTCTATCAATGGTTTAGTCGTGCCTTTTCCAAAAATATTATACTCTTTATTATTTTCAGGACAGATAAATCCACTCATATTTTCCACCACACCAGCGATTGGAATATGAATTTTCTTAAACATATCAAGACTTCTAGCTGTATCGTCCAGTGCTACTTGTTGCGGAGTCGTAACACACACACCAGCAGTCACAGGCACACTTTGAGCTAGAGTCAGTTGAGCATCACCAGTTCCTGGAGGCATATCAATAAACAACACATCCAAATCGCCCCACAAAACATCTCTCAGAAGTTGCTCGATAGCTTTCATTATCATCGCCCCTCGCCAAACAAGTGCTTGACCAGAACCCATCAAACTTCCCATCGACATAACTTCCACACCGTTAGTCATAATTGGTCTAATCTTTTGCCCCACAATCTCAGGTTGAAGTCCCTCAACGCCCATCATCCGAGGTACATTTGGACCATAAATATCTGCATCTAAAAGTCCAACTTTTTTACCTTGACTAGCAAGAGCAATCGCTAAATTTACACTAGTTGTAGTTTTTCCTACCCCACCTTTTCCACTACTAATCATCACAAAATTCTTGATATGCGGAGCGATATTTTTACCACTTCGGGTATTGCTACTCTCTTTTGGAGCGGTTGGCTGATTAACTGTCAAATTCACAGGCATTCCCACATCTGCCAAATATTTTTTCACACCCTCTTCAATCTCTTTTTTCACTTCAGGAGCAGATGATGAAATATCAATCTCCACCGTTACCAAATTCTCTTTCACATCAATATTTTTCACAAAACCAAAATCCACAATCGATTTCTCAAATCCAGGATATTTCACACTTTGTAATCTACTTTTAATCTCTTCTATTGTCAAAGTTTTTCCTTTAGTTATAATAGTTATCAAATAGTTATAACCAAATCTACTTAAAATCAGATAAAATATGTCCTAATTCAATGCAACTTGGAATATTTTGCTCCCTTGCTAAACTATATTTTATATTTTGGGGCATAAATGAGGCTGTATTTTTACCAATCACCACAGCTTGATAACTTTCACACCATTTAAAACATTTAAAAAAACATTCTATGGTTGATGGTGAAGAGAAAATAATTACCGAATTTTTAGCAGGAGTCCCCAATTTTTGGCAATTTTGACACACCGTCTCATAAATTACCACCTCATCAATCTCAATCCCCCCCTCCTTGATAATATCCGTCACTCTCGAAATCACAACTTTTGGGCGAAGATACAAAAGCTTTTTCCCAACCGCTTTTTGCTTTAATTCCCTCGCAAAATCATCACCATAAGAGCTTCGTGCTTCATACTTTACCTCTACTTCAAACTCTCTCACCGCCTCACTAGTCCCCGAGCCGATAGAATAAATCTCTAAATTTTTCCAATTTTTATTTAGCTTTTCAATCGCATAAACCGCATTTTTTGAGGTAAACACAATTCCATCATAATCCTCTAAATCCACCCTATTTTCCAAAATTTTAGTGGTAATCACAGGTAAATTTACCGCCCCCTCATAATTTTTTGAGTTCAAAACATAAACTTTCAAATTAACCCTTTTCTAAATATATTAAGAGATTTTAACATCTGTTTCATAAAAGTTTTATGATAGAAATTAATGTTATACTTTTGAAAAAATAAAAGTAGAGATATGAATAGATTAAAAATTGCAATTGTGACCATAAATCAGCCCAGTTTGGATAGTGCTTGTCTGCTGTCTAATTATTTGAATGATTTTGAGGTTGATATTTATGGTAAAAAAGATTTAAATCATAATTTGAAAACTCTTTTGACTTATGAAAAACTTGATGATATTTTGCCCACGGCTTGGAAAACTTATGATACGATTATTTGCATTTTGGCAACAGGAGCGGTAGTGAGAAAAATTGCTCCACTTCTAAAAGATAAAGCCACTGACCCCGCAATCTTGGTTTTGAATTTAGAGTTAAATAGAGTTATTCCACTTTTGAGTGGACATCTGGGAGGGGCAAATGAGTTAGCAAATTTTCTCTCAAAAAAATTACCAAACTGCATAAATTTCATCACTACGGCAACCGACCAAACCGACACTTTAGCTTTTGAGATGTTGGCAAAAAAGAACGATTGGGAGATTAAAAACATAAAAGCCTTGGCGAATATATCGAACCGACTCATTAATAAGCAGATTGTAAAAGTGGCAACCTACAAAAATATTTTTGACTCTCTTACTCAAAAAAATTATCTTCACTGGATAGCCTTGCCAAATAATGAGGATAAAAATCAAGTTGTAATTTCGCCAATTGCAAAAACTAAATCTCTACACCTGCGACCAAAAATTTATCTGGGGATTGGTTGCAATCGTGGTACAAATTTTGAATCTATCCAAAAAGCGGTGAAACTATTTTTGACTAAATATAATTTGGAGTTTAAAGATGTGAAAAATATCGCTTCGTTTGAGGCAAAAAAAGATGAGATTGGACTTTTAGAATTTGCAAAAATCTATAATTTTGAGATTAAATTTTTTGATAAAAAAAGTATAAATTCATTGTCAAACCATTTCAGCCCCTCCGCTTCAACTATATTTTTTGGGCTAAAAGGGGTGGCAGAACCGAGTGCGATTTTGATTTCAAAATACAAAGAGTTGATTATCAAAAAGGAGGTTTATTTTAAATCTATCACGATTGCAGGGGCTATTTAGGATTATTATTGGGCAATCGACCATAAAATTGATAAAAAAGAACTTTTTTTAAAAAAAGAGTAAAATTTTTTATTTAGCTTTGTGTAATCTTTAGTATAATTACTAAAAATTTGAAGGATAAAAATGAAAATATTAGTTACGGGTGGAGCTGGATATATTGGAAGCCATATAGTTAAACAGTTGTTGCAGGATAAAAAATATGAGATTACGATTTTGGATAATCTATCGACAGGTTTCAAATCGACAATTGAGAAATTAATCTCTTTAGCACCTAAGCGAGTGAAATTTATTAAAGAAGATTTGTCTAATTTTGCTAAAATTAGGAAGATATTAAAAAGAGAGAAGTTTGATGAGGTTGTACATCTAGCGGCTAAATTAGTTGTGCCTGAATCTTTGGATTTTCCTGCTAAATATTATCTCAACAATACGGCAAATACGGCAAATTTGGTAGATAATTGTGCAAAGTATGGTGTGAAGAAATTTATCTTTAGCTCCACCGCAGCAGTTTATGGTGAGCCAAAAATCAAAAATTTAGATGGATTAGATGAAAATTCTATACCAGCTCCTATAAATCCTTATGGGTATAGCAAACTTTTTAGTGAGCAGATAATTAAAGATATTGCAAAAACAAATAAAAATTTTAAATTTGTGATTTTGCGATATTTTAATGTGGCTGGAGGTGATGTAGATGGAGTTATTGGACAATCGACTCTGAATGCTACTCATCTTATCAAGGTAGCTTCTGAAACATCTCTGGGCAAAAGAGAGCAGATTGCAATTTTTGGTGATGATTATGATACAGATGATGGAACTTGTGTGCGAGATTATATCCACGTTAGTGATTTGGCAAATGCCCATATTAAAGCTTTAAAATATCTAAATAAAAACAGAAGTGATACTTTTAATTGCGGTTATGGAATAGGATATAGTGTCAAAGAGGTGCTTGAAACTATGAAAAAAGTAGGCAAAAAAAAGTTCAAAATCAAAATTGCTCCACGACGAGAGGGTGACCCATCTTTTTTAATCTCAAATAATAAAAAAATAAAAAAGATGATGGGTTGGAAACCAAAATATGATGATTTAACTCTAATTTGTAGAACCGCCTATAAATGGGAGAAAAAACTTTAATTGATACCATTCGTGTAGGGGACTAGAGTCTAAATTTTATAATTAAATCTCAAAAAGTAACTCTACTTAGGAATTTTTACTATTTAAATCCTAGGAGTTCTATATATTAAGCTTATATTAACTATAATAAATTAAAAAATATAGGGAGAAATGATGAATGAATTATATGATTTGATTATAGTCGGCGGAGGTCCTGGCGGAATTGCAACGGCGGTGGAAGCTTCAATATTTAAAGTGGGTAAGATTTTATTGATTGAAAAGGGAGATAATCATTCTCAAACTATAAGACAATATTATAAAGATTCTAAGCGAGTTGATAAAGATTGGCAGGGGCAAAAAGTGGATTTGCTGGGAAATGTGGATTTTTTTGATGGTACGAAAGAGAGTACCTTAGGCTATTTTGAGAGTTTGCTAGATAGTGATAATCTTGATACTATTTTTAATGATGAGGTTGATAGAGTTACAAAAGAGGGTGATGTTTTTTCCGTGACGACTGCAAATTGGACTTTTAAGGGTAAAAATGTGGTTGTGACGATTGGGCGAATGGGAAAACCAAATCGACCATCATATAAATTTCCTCGTTCGTTGCGAAAATTGACAAATTTTAACCCTTATGATTGTCGGGGACATGAGAAAGTTTTGGTAGTTGGTGGAGGAGATTCGGCAGTGGAATATGCTTGTCAACTCACAACTATAAATAATGTGACTCTATCCTATCGGCGAGATAAATTTAGCAAAATAAATGAGATAAATCAAGAGATGATTGAGCGATATGACCAAGAGGAGCGACTTCGTGTGCGGTTTGGGATAGATATTAATTCGATTGAAAATAATGAGGGGAAGGTTAAAGTTAATTATAATAATGGATTTTCGACCACTTATGATAGGGTGATTTATGCACTTGGAGGCACGACTCCTGTGGATTTTTTGCAAAAAAGTAATATTAATTTAGATGAAAATCAGCAACCAATTTTTGATAAAAATTATATGACAAGTGTTGATAGACTTTATTTGGCTGGAGATATTATCTATAATAATGGTGGCTCGATAGCGATGGCGATAAATCATGCTTACGATATATTGACGGATATTGCAAGAGAGCATTAAAGGGTTTTACAACCCCGAACGGAAATTTTATCAATAATTTTTTTGCCTTTGAAGCAAAATCATTTCTTGAAATATATTCATAAATATTTTGCAAATCCTCCAAAGCTATGGGTTCTATAATTATATCATATCTCATTATTAACCATTTAAAATTTTTGCAAATACCTCCTCAATCCCTAAACCCTGCTTTTTTTC
>JAOZPA010000033.1 GCA_029932985.1 Campylobacterales bacterium | reverse complement strand
AGTATTTGCTAAGAATCATAAATGAAAATCAAAAATTAAATATCAATATAGATAGTAAAATCGACTCTTGCATCTTAAACATAGACCAAGCAATGGCTCTAGGAATTATCACAAATGAAGTCTTAAATAATGCCCTAAAACACCACCCAGAAAAAAACAGATGCATAATCTCCCTAAATTTTAAAAAATCAAAAAACTTTATAACTCTAACCATAAAAGATAATGGCTTAGGCTTCATACCGCCAAAATATACAGAAAGCTTTGGTTTGGAGATGATAAATGAATTTACTTCAAAATTAAAATCTAGCAATATTGAATTTATAAAAAATAACGGCACAACATTTATACTGAAATTTGAATTATAAATTTAATGTTCAGCTACCAAAATGATATAAATTTCATATCACCTTTTAAATAATTTTTTCTCTTGAAATCTATCATATAACCATGAGAGGGTATAAATTTTATAATATTAATCCCTATTTTTTTTCTTTAGGAATATAAATTAAATAAGATATTCATTTTATGACAAATAATAGTGCAGATTTGGATTAAGTTTTTTACCTAACTACTGGAGTAATTGGCGAAAAATTTCATTCAAAGATGGGCTGTTATTTAATTTTTAATCCTTATATTCTAATTTCATAGAAAGTATTCTATTAAAATACCTATTAAAAGCACTTATTTTAGAAAAAGATTTTAAATGTTATTAGAAAATTTGGGATTTTGTAATCTATCTTACAGTTAAATAATTATTAATAAAAAATATTAGTAAATAAATTTATACAAACTTTTAAGTTATGGAAAGATTTTAGAAAGATTTTTTTGATATAATCTTTTTAATATTCTAAACGGTAATGAGGTGAAATGATATGAGTAATTTAAATAATGATTTTCAAATGCAAGATGAAAAAAATAAAATTAACAAATCATTAGATGGATTATATACCTATCTCCTTTTACTTATGATGATATTTATAATATCTATAAGTTTTTTTAATTAGCAAAGCTTTTTCAAAATAGATATACAAGTTTTCTAAATCAAACTTATTTTAAAAACTGCCCCATCTTGATTATTATTTACGGTGAGTTGACCTTTGCAATGCTCCTCTACGATAGTTTTACTCATATAAAGTCCTAAACCCGTGCCATCTTTTTGCATTTTGGTACTAAAATAGGGATTAAAAATCTTATCTTTTATGTTTTCAGGAATGCCACCGCCATTATCGCTAATTTCAAGAATATACTGTTTTTTTTCATAATAGCTGGAGATTTTAATAAAAGGGTCTTTTATCTTTTTTTCAAGAAGAATATCCTCTGAATTTTTGATAAGATTCAAAATCACTTGTTTAAGCTCATTTTGGTATGTACTAAAATTCTCTTCACAGTTTAGATTTTGGATGATTTTTATATTTTTATTTATTATTGAAATTTCGATAATAGTTAACACATTTTTGACAAGTTGAGTAAAATTTGAAATCTCTTTCTCTTTATTTGACTTGAAAAAATTTCTAAAATCATTGATGGTGGTACTTAAATTTTGAGAATATTCATCTATTTTCATAGCTTCTTTTAAGACAAGTTCATTATTTAGCTTATTAAGTTGCGATTTTATGGTGAGATTTGCACATCTGGTGCTAATTGCATTTAGGGGTTGTCGCCATTGATGGGCAATCATACTCATCATTTCACCCATTTGAGTAAGTTTGGATTGCAAGAGTTTTTGTTTATCTTTTTCCCGATTTTTTGCAACCTCCTCCTTTACTTTTTGATAAAGCTCTTTCTCTTGAAGGTGTTTTAGATTCAGATGAGTTTGGATTCGGGCTTTTAAAACCATAGGCTCGACAGGTTTTGAAACATAATCAACCGCCCCTAATTGCAACCCCTTAACCATATCATTTTTGTTTTCTAAAATAGTCAAAAAGATAATAGGTATATTTTTGGTTTTTTGATTTTTTTTAATCTCTTTACACACCTCAAATCCATCTATTTCAGGCATCAAAATATCTAACAAAATTAAATCTGGTTTTTTATCTTTAAGAATTTCCAAAGCTTTTTTACCACTATTTGCAACGATAAGATTGTAATCTTTTTTTAGAATTTCCAAAATAACTTGAATATTTTGAGCTACATCATCTACCACGAGAATAGTATTTTTAATCCTATTTTGCATCTGCTTTTCCTTATTTAAATTCTGAAAATTTAATTGATTTAATAATCTTTTTCTAACCAAAGTGTTAATTATAGGTTTCGTTATAAATTCACTAGCCCCACAAGCAAAACCCTTCTCTATATCTTTATCATTGTTTAAAGATGTGATAAAAACCACAGGGATATTTTGGGTTTCTATCTCTTTTTTCAAAATTTTACAAACATCATAGCCATCCATTATTGGCATCACAATATCCAACACAATTAAATCTGGCTGTGGTTTTTTTTTGGCTAATTCCAAAGCTTTTTTACTTGAAGTTGTAGCAATAATCTTAAAATCATCTTTTAAAATATTTGATAAGATGTGAATATTTTCAGCCACATCATCCACAATAAGCAATTTCGGTTTATTCATAATCTAAATCCTTTAACATCTTTTCAACTATCTCAATAACATTATCAGTCTCAAATTCATCAAAAAACTCTTGTAGTAATTTGGACTCTTTAGCATATTTTGAATCCCCCAAATATGGTACAAGCTCTAAAAGTTTATCTTTTGATTCCATTATATCATCTTCAATATTCTCTTTTATGAATTGTAATAATTTTTTTATTTTTGGTTTGTCAAACTCTTTTTTTACCAATTTTTGATGATAAGTCTGTTTCGACATAGCCTCAATAACATCTTCTAAATCTTTGGAAAATCTCCCTAATAGATTTTTTTGTGGAGTTTTATCTTTTTTCAAAATATTCTCTATCAATATCAAAGTATCAAAAAGTTTCATAGCCCCCAAATTTGCAGATATTCCCTTTAACTCGTGAGTTTTTTCTTGTGCTAATTGCAACTGCTTCTCATCAATCAATTTCAAAATTTCACTATCAATAGTTGAATATTTTTTGATAAATTTTTGCAATAATTTATTATAAACATCTTTATTTCCATTAATTCGATTCAACGCTTCCTCAATATTTAAAATATGACTTTTCACCGTTTGAGTTGATATTGTTTTTTCATTACAGCAATTTTTTGTCTGAATATATCTATTTTTGATAAATTTAATCAAAGTTTCAAAAAGCTCGTTGGGGTTTATAGGCTTTGAAATATGCTCATTCATCCCAGCCTCAATACTCTTCTCCCTGTCCCCCACCAAAGCATTTGCACTAAGTGCAATTATCGGCAAATCCCTAAAATATTTATCATTTTTCTGCATATTACGAATAAATTTAGTAGCAGTCAATCCATCCATATTTGGCATCTGAATATCCATCAAAACCGCATCATAAATTTTACTTTTTACTAAATTTAGAGTTTCTAGCCCATCATTTGCAATATCCACCGATATATTCACACTCTCAAGCAATGAAATAATAAAATCCTGATTTAGTTCATTATCCTCCGCCACCAATATTTTCGTGCCATTAAAATCGATTCCATTACATTTAATATCCTCTATCAAAATTTTCTTTTTTTTCATATTGGGATTTAGAACTTCCAAAATTGTATTATAGAGAGTCGAGGGAGATATGGGCTTGGTGAGTGAACTTTCAATCCCTAATTTCATAATCTGCTCAACCATATCATCTTGTGAATAAGCCGTTATCATTATAGTTTTTGGAATAATAAAATTATCGATAGTTTGAATTTTTTTATAGGTCTCAATTCCATTTAATTTAGGCATCTTATAATCAAGAAAAATCAAATCATATTTTTTATCGGCTCTTTTAAGATTTTCATAAGCTTCCTCACCGCTATTAATAATATCCACATTAAAACCAAAAGAATCTAGCATACTTTTAAGCACATCACAAGCCACATAGTTATCATCAATAATTAAAACATCTATATCATTAATTTCATTTGGAAATAGATATGCTTTTCTCTCCTCATCTGGAGCAATTTCACATTTAATCGTAAAGCAAAAAGTTGAGCCAATATTTAAAATCGATTCCTCCAGCCAGATTTTGCCCCCAAGCAGATTTGTAAGTTTTTGGGAAATCGTCAATCCTAGCCCCGTACCACCAAAATTTCTAGTTATTGAGCTATCAACCTGAGAAAAATCTTTAAATAATTTTCTCTGCCCCTCATCATCAATCCCAATACCACTATCTTTAATATAAAACATTATAGTAGCTTTATTGTCTATCTTTTTGAGAAGTTTAGAGGTCACCACAACCTCCCCGTGATTTGTAAATTTTATCGCATTATTAATGAGATTATTCAAAATTTGACCAATTCTAACCTCATCACTTTTTATCATCTTTGGAATATTGGAATCATAATAAGCCAAAAGTTCACACCCCTTCTCTTGGGCTTTGAAACTCATAACATCCATTATCTGATGAATCATATCATTGAAATTAAACTCACTTTTGACAATAACCAATTTACCAGCCTCGATTTTTGAAAAATCCAAAATATCATTAATGATACACAAAAGAGAGTTAGCTGCAGAACTTGCTTTGCTAATATATCCCTCTTGAGTTGAATTCAAATCGGTTTTTTGAGTCAGATACAACATTCCCAGCACACCATTCATAGGTGTACGAATCTCGTGACTCATCTTTGCCAAAAATTCCGATTTTGCACTATCTGCTTTTTTGAATTTAGAATTAAGCTGAATCAATTCAAACTGTTGTTTGTCACTCATTCTGATAATCTTATTTAAACGGGCATTTTTTTTCTCAATCTCTTTTTTTAGACGATTTTGTTTCATCATAAAAATTACAACGATAATTAAAACCAATAAAAAAAATAAAATTATTTGATAGATAATGGCATAATTAATATTTTCATTAACCCTCATATTGAGCCATCTATCCTTTATTCTTCTTATATCATTTTTATCTATACCATTTATCAAATCATTAAATATATCTAAAAGTTGAGGTTCATCATCTCTTACCGCTATTTTTATAAAATAATCAATATCTACTTTTGAAGCAATTTTCAGATTTATCATCCCTATTTTTGCGATACCATAACTCATAGAAGCTGAGGTATTTATAAGCCCATACAACTCACCACTACTAACCTTAAAAAGTCCATCTGAAATATTTTTTACATCAATAAGATTTATATCTTTATATTTATTTCTCAAAAGTTCAGTAACTCCAGACCCCTTAACCACACCTATTTTATAGTTTTTTATATCCTCCATATTCTCTATAAAATCCTCTTTTTCTCGTGTGATAATCACCTCTGGAAATATCAAGAATGGTTTTGTAAAATTAAGATATTTTTTTCTCTTTGGAGTTTCCACCGCTGCACTCAAAATATCACATTTTTTATTTTTTACAAACTCTAGCGATTGACTCCAAGTTTTGGTCACCACTAATTGAATAGGAATTGGTAATTTTCTTTGAAAATGTTTATAAATATCTGCTACCATCCCTCGATGCTTACCATCAACTATCTCTTCAAAAGGCATCCAACTAGGGTCAACACACATTCTTATCTCTTTTTTCTCTTTCAAGTAGATATAGTCATCTTCACTAAAATTACTCCACAAAAAACTAGATAACAAAATCAAATATATAAAAATTTTCACTCTAAAAACCTCTTTTTCCTTACTTGTTGCCTTTAATAGGGTACTTTTGCTAAATAATAATCCTACAAACTTATTTTAAACACTGCTCCATTTTGATTATTACTCACACTCAGCTCACCTCCGCAATGCTCCTCAATAATCGTTTTACTCATATAAAGCCCCAAACCTGTACCATCTTTTTTATTTTTGGTAGTAAAATAGGGTTCAAAAATATTATCTATAATCTCTATGGGGATTCCACCACCATTATCAAGAATCTCTAAAATATGTTTATCACTCTTTTTATAAGTTTTGATTTGGATAATTGGATTGGTAATTTTTTTCTCCAAAAGTATATCTTCTGCATTTTTGAGAAGATTTAAAATAACCTGCTTTATCTCATTTGGATAGGTTTTAAATTTTTCACGACAGTCGATATTTTGGATTAATTGTATATTTTTATTTTTAATAGCAATCGCCACAATCCCCAAAACCGAATCTATAAGCTCCTCGTAACTTATCTCTTTTTTCTCTTTATTGGATTTGAAAAAATTTCTAAAATCATTAATGGTGGTGCTTAAGTGTTGGGAATACTCAGAAATTTTATCAGTTTTTTCTATCACTTTTTGGGAAGTTATCTCATCTAATCTAGCACTAATATTTAGAGCAATACTCGTAGCATTAATAGCGGTGAGGGGTTGTCGCCACTGATGGGCAATCATACTTATCATCTCACCCATTTGTGCAAGTCGGGATTGATGGATAATCTGCTGGTCTTTTTTTCGATTTTTTTCCACCTCACAAACTACTCTTTGCTCCAGATTTTTACTCAACTGGGCAAGTTTACTTTCGGTCTCTTTTCGTTTGTCAATATCCCGCCACACAACATGAATAATATCTTTTTTGTTTTGTGTGATTTTTGTCAAAACTATCTCTGCCCAAAAATTTTCTCCATCGGATTTTTTATGCATCCACTCAAAAAAATGCTTTCCTCTATCTAAAGCAATTTGTATCATCTCATTTGCTTTCTCATAAGATTTTCTACCATCAGGCTGATATTCGGGACTTAGATTTGATGGGTGTTGATTTAAAAGCTCCTCTTTATTCTGATATTTTAACATCCTGACAATCGCTTCATTTGCTTCTATAAATTTCCCATTCTCAATAATAAGCAATCCATCAGATGATTTTTGAAAGAGATTTTCAAATGAATCTTTTTGTTCTTTAAGTTGACCAGTTTTCTCACGAACATTCATATCGAGGTTATTTATATTGTATTCCACCGTATCTACCATAATATTGAAATTCCGACCAAGCTCTCCAATCTCATCTTCGCTAGTAACCTCCACACGAGCTTTGTAGTTTCCATTTGCAATATGTTTTGCAGTTTGTGACAATTTTTGTAAAGGCAAAAGCAATCTTCTAAAGAGAAAAATAGTGAGTATCATCGACATAATCAAGGCAAAAATACCAAATTGTAAAATATTTTTTTTCAACTCTGCAGAAGTTTCTTTAAACTCATCAATATAAATAGACGAGGCAATATACCAATCTAAAGAGGGGATATGCTCTATCCATAAAATTTTTTCATAAATAAAATTGCCCCTATCTCCAGCTTTATCATTTTTATATCTCAAGGTTTTCGTCGTTTTGTGTACCGAAATCAAATCCCTATACAAAAGATTAGAGGTTGAGGGGTTTATAATTGCTTTAAATCTATTACTAATTAACTCTTTCTTTGGATGGACAATAATATCACCATCTTTATTGAAAATATAGATATATCCATTTTTACCAACCTTATGCTTTGTGACCAAACTATCTAAGTGCATCTTCAATTTAATCTGTTTCTTATCTATCTCTTTTTGAACATCATCAATATACACCCCAGTTCCCAGATAGATTCTCCACGGCTTAAAAAGTTTTGCATAACTTAATTTTTCAAAAGCATCTCCACCAATCTCCCGAGTCCACCAATAGTTTGTAAAAGAATCCCCATATCTTCTAGTTTTTTCAATCATCTCAACTATAAAATACTTCCCCTTTATATCTTTGACCTGTGAAAAATCTTTACCAATCAATCTTTTATTGTAATGAGAAATTACAAAATAACTATCATTTATGATAAAAAAATATCCATTTTTACCATATTTTAATTTCGCAATCTCTTCATAAGCCTTTTTCTTAGCCTCCACCTCATCAAGCTCACCCAAGGTAGATAAATTATGATAATATCTTAGAATTGAATTAGCAACATCTAATATATTTTTTAAATTTTGCTTATGATTTTCCAAAGCATTTACTTTAAACTCCACCAAATCCTCAGCGGTATGTTTTGCCATATCCACGACTCGTTCCAATTTTTCTTTAGCATTTTTTTGCTCTAGTAATTCTATACTTTTATCAATTTTTGGCAAATTCACTATCATTAGACTGGACATAAAACTAGAGATTAAAAAAACTAAAATTATAATGATTTTATATAATAATCTGGACTTAAACATTTTGATACCTTTGTTTTTCATATATTTTTTGACCCATTATTTCACTCATTAGATTTCAAACACTTACCCAAATTTATTCTAAACACTGCCCCCTCTTCGTTATTTGAAACGGTAAGTTTTCCACCACAATGATCCTCGATAATCGTTTTGCTCATATAAAGTCCCAGCCCAGTTCCATTTTTCTCTTTTTTGGTACTAAAATAGGGATTAAAAATATTTTTCATTACACTTTCAGGAACTCCACCACCATTATCGCTTATCTCTAAAATAAAATTCTCATTCTCTTGATATGTTGAAATTTTAATAATTGGGTGTTCCACTTTTTGCTCCACAAGTATATCTTCCGCATTTTTAAGCAGATTTAAAATCACTTGCTTAATCTCATTTGGATAAGTTTCAAACTTCTCTCTACAATTTAATTCCCCTACTATCTTTATATCTTTATTTCGTATAGATATCTCCACAATCCCCAAAACGGAATTTATAAGCTCGTCATAATCTACCTCTTTTATCTCTTTATTTTTTTTAAAAAAATCTCGAAAATCTTCGATAGTTGTACTTAAATGTTGTGCATATTCAGAAATTTTTTCAGTTTTTTCTATCACTTCATCAGCTATTAATTCATTAAATCTAGCTTTAATATTTAATGAAATACTAGTAGCCCCAATTGCGGTGAGGGGTTGTCGCCACTGATGGGCAATCATACTCAGCATTTCACCCATTTGAGCATGTTTAGATTGTTCAAGCATCTGTTGGTCTTTTTGTCTATTTTTTTCCACCTCATTTTTAACTTGAAGATTCAAAATATTTTTTTGATTTATAATATGATAGATAAAATAAAACAGTATAAAAAAGGTAAAAAACAGACTAATTCGCAGTATTAAATTAAACTCCAAAGCCGTCGAGATAAGATAATCATCTTGATATGCAACTATCCACGCTACAATTGAACTATTTTCAAGCTCTTTAATAGGATAAAAAGTCACTATTTTTACTTTATCACTATTTTTGTAATAAACACTAAATTTTTTACCCTCTTTAATTTTTAAATCAGTCTGCTTTTTTATCTCTTTTAATCTCTCTCTATTTTCATCTATACAGGTTTTTATGCTATGTACTTGAGTCATCGCAATCATATAATCATTATGCTCCGCACTCGGAAAATATTTTAAAGCTAAATCTCTCCTTAGCCACGATTTGACATCAAAAATATTTTTATTTATCAAAAGATGAGTGTGCATATCTCCAATATTGGTTAAATAGTTTTGCAAAACTTCACTAGGAAATGAAATGTCCAAAGCACAAAGATAGTTCCCCTCTTTGTCAAAAATAGGATATATATTTCTAAAAGCATGGCTTGTTTTACCTTGGTCAAAGCCCCTAAAAATCTTTTTAGTTTCATTTACATACTTAAAACTATATCTAAAAGCTGAAAGGTCATCATCAAATCTACTAGGTTTGTGCATTCTCAAAATAGTGGTATTATCACTTGCTACAAAATGATATTGCAATACACCCTTTTTTTTCATTCTCATATATTTATTTTCCACTTTTTCTTGAAGTTTCCCTCTTAAAATATCTTTTTCCTCTTGTGTACTACTTGTTTTAATTTGTGACAAAATATCAATAACTCCATCTGTATGAATAGTTGATTGATACATCAAATCTGCTGTAGTTTTTTGAAGATAAAGCAATGCTTCATAATGTGTTTTCAAATGGTGAATGTGATTTTCCAAAATTGGCTTAATCTTTTGCTCTTTGTTTAACTCTGTAATATAATAGACTATTATATTTGTAATAACAAAAGCTATCATAAATATTGATATAATCTTTAATCTATTTTGTCTTAAAATCATAAATTCTTCCCTTTTCTCTAAATGATATGGTACTTTTGCCAAATACTAAATCTGCATATAAATAATCTTTGTAATAGTACAAAAATTTACCTTTTTTTTATCTTTTTTTAAGTTACATCTATAAACTTATTTTAAAAACCGCTCCATCTTTACTATTTGAGACTGTAATTTTTCCACCACAATGCTCTTCGATGATAGTTTTACTCATATAAAGTCCAAGTCCTGTGCCGTCTAATTTGAGTTTGGTGCTAAAATAGGGGTCAAAGATTTTCTCTACCACGGCATCGGGAACTCCACCGCCATTGTCACTAACCTCCAAAATATAATTTTCACCCTCTTTAAAGGTTGAAATTTTGATAAAGGGCTTCTTGATTTTTTTTTCTAAGAGTATATCTTCAGCATTTTTAATTAAGTTTAAAATCACTTGTTTAATCTCATTTGGATAGGTTTTAAATTTGCCCTCAAATCTCAAATCTTTAATCAATTCAATATTTTTACTAATAACCGAACTTTCAATAATTCCCAAAACTGCAGTTAAAAGTTCTGTAAAATTAGTATTTTGTAGCTTCTTATTGGTTTTAAAAAAATCTCTAAAATCATCAATTGTAGAACTCAAATGTTGTACAAATTTTGAAATATTCTCAGATTCTTTCATCACAAATTCAGAATTTGCCTTATCTAGCTGAGCTTTTATAGTAAGATGTACACAAGTTGAACTAATCGCATTTAGAGGTTGTCGCCACTGATGGGCAATCATACTCAACATTTCACCCATTTGAGCAAGTCGGGATTGATAAATCATCTTTTTATCTTTTTCTCGATTTTTCTTCACCTCCTCATCTATTCTAAATTTAAGTTGATTATTGAAATTTTTAATTTTATCATCCATCAATTTTAATTTTTTAACCATATTATTAAAATAATTTGCCAATATATCAAGTTCATCATTTGATGAAATATTAACTTGATGAGACAAATCTCCCGTTGCTATAATTTTGGTACTATCTATAAAAAGATTAATATTGTGAGTAATTTGATATGCAAAAATGATAGTAAAAATAATACCTATAAAAATCACAAAAATCACAATAAATAAGATATAAAAAAAAGTTTGGTCAATTGTAATTATCTTTTTATTGAAAAAATCACTATAATCATTGATAGTAAAAGCGATTATCTCATTTTTACTGTTCAGTAACGGCTTAACCATAAGTTGCATTTTTTGCCAATGAATAACATCAATATTTTGACTCTTCAACACTTCCTTGATATATTTCTGCAACTCTTGATTGTACTTATGATATTTTTTACCAATATTTATCTTTTGAATATCTGCTATAATATTAAAATCTTTATCAATAATTGTAAGCATAGGAAAATAGTGAAAATCTTCCTCTTGTATGAGATAATTGCTTAAATTAGTTTGAGAATTTGCTGTTTTTTCAATTACACTATTTAACCTCACTAAACTATCTCGTGAAACATTTTCTGTACCCTTCTCTACAACTGTCATTAAAAAACTATGATAGAAAACTATCATTATAAAAAGCGGGATACTAAACAGTGGAATGATGAATTTTAATAATTTTTTACTTAAAGTCCCTTTCATTCTAAAGCATCTTTTTTATCTAACTCCAAACTCATAGAATAGATAAATAATCCAACTGCCAAAAATATTAAAAATCCAGAAAATATATAAAACTCCGAACACTCCATACTTTGACACTCATCGCAAATAAAAATATGATAAGCTTGAGGAATAAAACTAACAAAAATCAATACAAATATCAAAATTATAGAGTTAGTAACCCTATAAATAGACCTCATATAAAAAAATGCAAACCCAATAAAAACCAGCGGAAATACAAAAGTAAAACCCTGTAAATTTAGATTAATCAAAATATAATTTGTAATATCTGGAGTTTCCATAAATTCAAGGCTCAAAAACAAAATTATCATTAGTAGCAAAGTTGCAAAAATTAACCCATAGGAAAAAAGCTTTAAAAACCTGAGATTTTTATTCAGATTTACCAATAAAATACCCAATACAAAAATTACCAAAGCGATAACTATAAAATAATTTGGATAGGTATGACTCGCCCCACACAATGACAAATCACTACAAATTTTACAATATGAAGTATGATAACCAATTACCCCATAAGCTGACGAAATCAGTAAAAAACTAATCGAAATAAATTTCAAAGAGATTAAATCACTTTTTTTGTAGATTATAAAAATAGTTATCGACATAATTAAAGAAAAAACTGCCCCAGCCATCGCAATCCACGATTGAAAATAATACTTTGAAACCTGAAACTTAAGAAAATCAAAACCATCCACATTAAAATCAATTAAACTAAAAATTACCACACCTAAAAGCAACACCCCAAATAGATAAAAATTTTTTTTCATTCCTCACTCCTCATTTTTTACTACTTCTACTATTATAACATATTTGCATTAAAGTCCCCGTACATCTACTAGCATTTTCTGATATTTCAATTTTTTAAAAATTTAATCTATTTTTTCAAGAAAATTAATCATATTTTTTTGTTACTATTGCTAAAATAGCAAAAAAGGTTTTCAATGGTTGAATTAATCCAAATATCAATTATGAGCATTTTTGCGAAATTATTAAAATTTTTATTTGAAATCGGCACTAGCTATTTCGTCGCCAAAGAGACCTACGGCGAATTTGCACTCTTACTCAGCTACATCATCATCTACATCAAAATTGCAACTTTCGGAATACCCAAAATCTTAGTTCGAGAGGTTCATAAAGCTCCAGACAAAAAATCCATCTCCACCCTACTTTTCAATTCCGCCCTACTAATCTTTACCATCTGTACCATCAGCTACCTCATAATTTCACTTTTTGCCATCAAATACCTCTCTGATTACCCACAAATCTTCATTATCACCCTCGCAAATTCACTCCTCATCCTCTACTCAACCTATCTGCGAAGTATTAAACGAGTCAAAGAGTGGATTTTTTTTCAAGACATCAGTCTCTATCTCTTCTATTTCGCCACCCTCGGCGGATTATACCTCTTCACCCAAAACAGATTTGACATCCTATTTATTCTAAATATCTACACTTTATCGATTTTGGGGGCTTTTATCTTAATCTTTCTATATATCAAATTTTTCTACCACATCAAATTACTCTCACGGCTCTCAATCCCCAAACTCAAATATCTCTACTCCCACTCATTTCCAGTTTTGTTCACGGGTTTGGCATATCTAGTCATCTCACGAATCGACATCATAATGTTATCAAACTATGTCGGGCTAGATTTGGTGGGTGAATACAACATCATCTCCCGAATCACCCTGCAAGTTCTATTTTTCAACCAAGTGATTGTGGCATATTATTATCCTCGGTTGGCAGAGCGGTTTATCAAAGGGCAAGAGTACCATCTCATCTCTCGCTACAACACCAAATTTGTGCTTTTGTCATTTTTTTCCGTCATCGGGGTAACTGGAGCTTTGCTCATCGCTATCAAATATTTCTCACTTTTTGAGTTTTTAAATATCACCTACAAAGATGAACTTTACCTCTCCTTTCTGATACTTGCTTTCACTCAAATCATCTATTCAGCGATTAGTTTTTATGGTAATATGTTAATCTACATTCATAAGCAAAAAATTGAGTATATAAATAGTAGTGTGGTTTTGTGTTTGGCAATCGGACTTAATTTTATCTTAATTCCACCCTATGGAGTGGTTGGGGCATCCATCGCTACATCTATTGCCCTGATTTTGGGCAATCTATTTCAGATGGGGCAAGTGAAATATTTTACAGGTAGTTTTTTTATATCGGTAGATGCTTTTAAGAAAGGAAAAAAATGAAAATTATTGAGGTGACGGGAGTTTCTGGAGTTGGGAAAAGTTATATAATTAATCAGATGGCAAAAGATGAAAATTATGTTTTAGATACCACCATAGAGGAGAATGAGTTGAGTGATTTTAAGCTATTTTATCTTTTTTTCAAAACAAAAAATGCCTTTAAAATGTTTTTTCTAATTAATAGGGTAGCGGTGCGATTAAATATATCCCTATTTCACAAACTAAATTTTATACGAAATAGTATAAAAAAAATTGGTAAAAATTCCTATCTTTTAGCAAAAAAAAGTGATAAAATTGCATTAGTCGATGAGGGGATTAGCCAACTTTTTCAAAACATTATAACTGTAAAAGAGAGTGATGATGAAAATAATCTAAGATTGGTAAAAAAAATAGTTTTATTGAGTGAATTTAGAAATGAAATTTTGATTATCCAAAGTGAGGATGAAAATATCTTTGAGCGGTTGAGTTCTCGTGGGCATAAAAGATTGAAAAATGAAAATGAGATGAGGGGATTTATAGCAAAAAGTAGGCTCAATATGGAGATTATGATAAAAAAGTTTAAAGAGGAGAAAATATGTATGAGTTATCAAAAAAATTAATTGAAAAGTTAAAGAAAAAGAGGATAAATTATTGCCACTGGAAAAGTAATATTTTACTAAATGAGGCACTGGGTGGTTATGATGATTTGGATTTGTTGGTGGCTCGAAGAGAGATGTCAAAGTTTGAGATTTCGCTTTTAGAACTGGGATTTATGGAAGCTTCAAATGTAAATATAAGTTTTTCTGGGATTAAACATTTCTATGGATTTGATAAAAAAAGTGGAAATATTTTGCATCTGCACATCTATTATGTGATAAAAACGGGCCCTAGCTGGATAAAATCTATGAGATTTGATATGGAGGCTTATATTTTAAACAATCTCACAATTCACGAAAGTGGAATGCCCATACCTCAAAAACATATTGAGCTTGTAATTTTTATCTTTAGGATTATGCTCAAATATTCAAAAATCAATGAGTTTATTTTAGTCAATCGGGAATATTTACGAACTTTGCAAGAGATTGAATATCTGTGTGAAGAGTTGGATGAGGATAAATTGGAAAATTTTTTGGCTCTTTATTTTGAAAATATCTCTAAAGATGAGTTTTTTAAGTATATCCAAATTATCAAAAGCCCCTCAGCGCTCACAAAATATTTAAAGGGAAAAAATCTAAAATCAAAATTGAAAAAATATAACTTTTTAAATTTGGGACAGGAGATTTTTCATACTTTAAACCAATTTACCTATCGAGTTTTGAATAAATTATTTTTCAAACAGAAAAAGAGATTTGTCGGTGGAGGGACTTTGATAGTAATCGCAGGATTAGATGCCACAGGCAAAAGCACCATAACCGAAGAGTTAAAAAGATGGCTTGGCAAAAATTCAACCCTCTTATTAGTCCATTTTGGCAAACCCCCATCGACCCTACTCACCGCACCATTTAATTTTTTGATAAAATTAGCCAGAAAAAAATCTACCACTAGCCACCTCAAATCTAGTATCAAAAATCAAGAGGGCGAAAAATCGATTTTCTATATGATTCGTCAAGTGATTTTAGCCTATGACCGATACTCTTTGGCAAAAAAATGTCAAAATAAGATGAATGCTGGGGAGATTGTGATTTGTGATAGGTATAAATCTGAAAACTTTAATGTAATGGATAGTAAAAGATTGATTAATAAAAATTATAACGGTTTTAAGAAAAAGCTGGTAGAATTTGAGAATAAACTTTATGACGATATGCCCCAGCCCGATATTTTGTTTTATTTGACTGTGCCTGTGGAGGTGGCGGTTAAGCGAAATGAGAAGCGGATTAAAAAGGGTAAGGAGAGTGAAGAGTTTATCAAAATTAGACACGATGAAAATCAAAATCTAAGTTATAGAGCGAAAATACAGCACACAATCGATACAAATAGGGAGTATGGAATTGTGATAGATGAGATTAAATCAAAAATATGGGGAGTTATCTGATGAAGAATTTGGTTTTTTTAGGTGGGGAAGATGTGAGTGCGAGGCTTGAAATAGCAAAAAAATTTATAAATTTGGGCTATAATGTGAAAATAATGGGTACAGAACAGGAGCAAAATTTCATCGGTGAGGGGATTTGCTACCAAAAATACTCCTTTAGTCGGGGGTTAAATATTATTGATGATATAAAAACTATCTTTGAGCTTCGGGAAATTTTCAAGAAA
Source organism: Campylobacterales bacterium (assembly GCA_029932985.1). GTDB lineage: Bacteria > Campylobacterota > Campylobacteria > Campylobacterales > JAOZPA01 > JAOZPA01. The sequence continues at coordinate 4,592 of JAOZPA010000033.1, read as the reverse complement.
AAAACAAGTAAAACTATTATTCATGCCTTTGACACCAAGCCCTCTATGTTTCTGCCTTTGGCGGTTTTTGGGCTTGAAAATATAAAAGTCGTGAGAACAATTACAGGTATGGGGCGAATTTTTAGTGAGCATAATTTTAAAAATAGTGTCTTGAAATTTATCTATAATATTATTCAAAAAGTGATAAGCTCTAGGGTTGATTTCACGATTTTTCAAAACAACGATGATTATCAATATTATATGACACATAAATTAATAGATAAAAGTAGGGCGGAGATTGTCAAAAGTAGCGGTATTAATTTGGCTCAATTTACTACAAATATTGATGAGCAAAAGTTGCAAAATCTGAAAAATGAGCTTTTTTTAGATGAGAATCAAAAGACATTTATTCTCGTCAGCCGACTAGTCAAAGAGAAGGGGATTATGAACTATCTTGAAGCTGCGAAACTTTGCTATGAGGGTGGAAATCCATATAATTTTCTGCTTGTTGGGCAGTTTGATGACAACTCCATAACTCTCGAAATGGTTAATCAATATAGTAAATATGTGCAGTATCTCGGTCGCCGTGAAGATATAAAAGAGTTGCTTAGTTTGTCCAATATTTTCGTTTTGCCAACCTATTATCGTGAGGGGATTCCCCGTGTTTTGCTTGAGGCTTCCGCCCTTGGGTTGGGGTTAATCGCTACAAATATGGCAGGGTGCAAAGATGTAGTGGTCAATGACATTAATGGAAAATTGGTGAATATCAAAGATAGTCAGGATTTGTATCAAAAAATGCTTTATATGGCAAATAGCGATGATAGATTGGCTCAATTTGGTAAAAATGCGATTGCAAAAGTGAAAGAGTTTGACCTAGATGTAGTGGTCTCAAAATATGATAAAGTTTATGAAAGATTGGCATAAAATGAATTTATAGGTTTATTATTTCGCACGGCTATCTAATCATTTTGATTTTTTTTGCTCTCTCTTGACATATTTAGACAAAAATGATATTATTTATTCTAATAAAAATTATAAGAAAAAGGATTAGTGTGAAGTATCTGTATTACGGTTTTGTTGCGTTTTTTATCTACCTATTAGCTAGTGGAGTTCAGGAACAATTTTTTAAGGAAACGGCAAATGCCAAAAGATTAGATTGTCAAAAAGAGGTGGTTTCGTTTGAAGCTTTGAAAGATGAAGTTTTGATTATTGAGGCAAAAAAAGCTTTACTTAGTAAAAATTATGATATTAATTCTACGATTGAAAAATCAGAATATATGAAAACAAAGCTTTTTGAATTTGTTAAAAAAGATGAGATTGATACAATTTTGAAATCTAAAATTGATAAATTAGCAACCCAAAATGAAAAAACTGATAAGCTTGAGATTCGATATAATATTAAGGAAAATGACAAACTCCACCCTGGGAAAAAAAGCCCCAAAAGTAAGCTTTTTATGGGATATTTAACATTTGAATTTTATCTGAAAAATAAACGAGTTTATGAATTCCAAATCGATTTTATGCAAGAAAAAGGTGAAGATATTCCTAAAAGATTGGATTGTACTTTAAAAGCATTCCTAAGCATCTAATAAATCCCCCTCTTAAAACAGAGAGGGGCAAAAACCCCTTACTAAAAATTTTACACAAAAATCAAATTTGGATTTACCTCATAGCAACCTAAAGCTTTTCGTTTAAATAATTTTTTGTTATAGATAAATTTTCTATCAACTTCATTATTTGCCAAAATAGAATTAATATAAGACCTTTTTTTCCGATAATCTGGCAAAATTGAAGAGGGCATATTGCCTATATAATATAAAAAATCATCCATTTTTAAACAATCAAATTTATAATTTTTCAAACCTCTGGTGTATATATATAAGCTATCATCTTTTTCTGATTTTAATAAAATTTTATTTTTCAATGCCACTAAATAGGTTAATAAAAAATATTCCATAGAGTGAGGATATATTTTTACCATTTTATTATCAATTTTACATTTTACAAAAGGATATTTTAATTTTTCATAACTATTTGAAAGATTATTATTTAACTCCCCAAATTCTACTAATAGCTTTGCTTTTTTAGATTTAGCTCCTGCATTTAAATTTTGAATATTACTATATTTTTCATATTTATCAGACCAAATATCAAATCGTTTTGTATATTGCAAAATTCCCAGTTCAAATGCACTTAAACCATCTCTATTTTTAATTTTTTTATCAATATCTGCTTCTAAGAAATAATCCATAACATCAACAGAACCATACATCGCTCCTATCATCAAACCATTTAAACCATTCTCATTTGAGTAGTTTAAATTTTCATATTTTTTAATATATTTTTGAACTTGCCCCATTTTATTATCTCTACACGAGGCATAAAAAACCTTGCCATCTCTATCTAATTGGCTCAAAAATTGTCTAGCTTTTTTATATTTAAACTCAGTTAAATTTTTTAATAACTCCCTATCTATCTCCTGTTTTGCAAATTCAAACAGATTATCTTTAGCTTTTTTATTATAATTTTCATTATTTAAAGCTTCTCTTTTTAACTCTTCTAACTCTTTATCACTCAAAATTATCTTTGGTTTAGAGTTCCCAAGCTCTCTTTCAATCGCTTCAGATTGCTCCAATTTTCCCTGTTTCTTAAGTTTAATCGCCTCTTTTTGCCACTCCTCATTTGTCGATTGCTTGACATCAATTACAACTTTTTCCTCCTGCTTCACTAAATCCAACAACTCCAAAACTCTATGTTTTTTACTAGATTCAATAATATAGAGATTTTCAATCGCCCTTGTAAAAGCCACATAAAGCGAATTTATATAAAATTTATAAACTTCCAACTCTTTATTTGATTTATCTTTGACTCGTGAAAATTTCAAATCATCTTCTAACTCCGCATTCTGTACACCATCCGTAATTACTCTAAACTCTTTATCATTTGTGGTTATAAAATTTACCAAAATAATATTTTCATATTCCAGCCCCTTAGCCTCTTGAATAGAAAACACTAATGGCGTTTTAAAATATTTTTTAATCTCCGCTTTTTGCGAATTATCCATCACCAATATTGCAAATTTAGTTGATTTTTGAATCTTTTGATTTAACTCTTTTTTCAGTTTTTCACTATCTTTATAAAAATGCACACTCCCCTCTTTTTTGGAAATTGAATTAATCAAATAGGTGCTTTCTTTGTCAATTGAACCAAATCGTAAATTTTTTATCTTTAAAAGTTTATTTGAAAGTTCTGTAATTTTTGGTGAATTCCGATAATTTGTTTGCAAAATTTTTAAAATATTAAGATTCTCTTTTGCACTTTTAAAAAGCATAGTTTTAAGATGAGACCAAGCAAAAAAGTTTGGATGAACTATCTGATTAGAATCCCCACTAAGCACAAATTGTAACCGTTTTTTCAAAGTTGAAAGAATTAAAAAAAGTTGAATATTGGTTAAATCTTGCACCTCATCAACAAAAACATAATCATAAATTTTTTTAGATTTTTTCAGATATTTATGTGAAAGAATATTTATATCGTGATAATCATTCTCTTTTTTAAAAATCAGATATTTCTCAAAAATATTATAAATTTCCGTTCGCACACTTGAATCAAAAATCGATTGCTTAATCCCAAGCCCCAGATAATCATCTTTCGTCAAATACTCCTTATCAATAACCCCTCCAGTAATTACCCCCTTAAACTCTTCATAAATTTTATAACTCTCTTTTACACTCATATTTTGTTTATGACGAACAAACCAATTGTCAAACTCTCGAAAAGTTATCTCTTTAGTTTTTGGAATCTCCATCGATTCAATCAGCTCATTAAACGACAAAAACTCTATCTCTTGAGATTTATTATCAAAACCATTACCAAAATATATTTCCGCCGCATTATCTACTAAATACGATGAAAGCGAAGTATATAAAATATTACCTTTTAGAGTTTTAAGCTTCTCCAAACTAAGAGCAGTTTTGCCACTTCCTGCTGAACCAATAATAATCACAGGCGGAGGAAAATGCAAAATTTCATCTTGAACTTTATCAAATGAGATAACTTTATCCAAAAAATGAACATAATTTTTATCACAATTTAGATAACTTATCGGCATCTTCTCATCTTGTGAAACAGATTTTAAATCAACAATATCCTTTAATCGATTTTCATCAACCCGAACCCCACGAAGAAATTTTGATTTCTCATACTCATGATTAAAAATAACTTCCAAAAGCAAAATATAACTTTTATCTTCATAAGTTACAAATTTAAACAAAAGCCTATTCTCATAATCCAATTTAGCCCTAAAAAAATCGCTATTAACAATTTTCTTAACTTCTGCCGACCTAAAATCATCATTTTGCAAAAATTTCACAATTTTATTGTATTGTTTTGTAACACCTCTAGTTTCTATCTCATTAAAATATAATATATCCATCTGTTTTTAACCTAAACTTTTTTTAAATGATAACAAATATTTCTATATTGTATGATTAATTTACTTAAGAATATGAGAAATAAAGTTTGAAATCAGCAATTCTCTCCCCCCCACTTCTTATTTCCTCATCATTTTTTCCAGTCCATTTTCCAGAAAGTTCATCGCTTGTGGTGGGCTA